>NZ_JBFRLK010000015.1:0-101728 GCF_041469805.1 Vibrio sp. 10N.286.48.C11
GCCTCCTCCTACTCGATTGCCGTCTGAAAGTAATCAATAGAGAAAACAGACAACAAAAAAGGCGAGTGACTTAATCGTCATTCGCCTTTTTAACAATCTGCTTAAGAGCATTGAGCTCTCATGAGCTTATTGGTTTTTAGTACTCTAGATCTTCACTGCCACCCGCAGCTGTAAACCATGCCGTTAGGTGTGTTTTAAGATCTTTCAATTCGTCAGGGCCAATCAATGCAAGGCCAAGATCTTCAGCTCGTGTGATGTCGTTATGGCGAAGAGGGCGGAAGCTCACTAACATTGCACGTGCTTGTAGGCCACCTAGCAGGTCTCTAAGCGATTCCAGTTTGTACAAGGTGTCATCACCATCATCACGCATGCCTTTGGTCTTACATTCGATGATGTGCAGCTTATTGTTCACCACAGAGGCAACATCAAGCTCGTTACGAACCTCACGTTCACCCAGTTGACGGTATACCTGAACATTCAAAGAACGGTCTTGAATGGTCGGCATGTCATCTTGGATCTGCTTAACTGTGCTGTGAACCAATGTTTCAAGCCATTCACCGTTTGAGAAGCGGCGCGCGTCTTCGTTGGCAAAGGTCAAAATACCATTGTCGTAAGTCGCAATTTTAGCTTCAACCAAATCGCTCAACAGCATGTTGAGCTCGCGATAGCCTTGTTGCTTCTCAGATAGACCTACATCAAGTTTTTGTTCTTTACGGCAGGTCGTTGCTAGGTAGTTCAATGTCGCAAGGCCAGGGCCTAGTTCGAGTGCGTTACTTGCCCAACGTTCACCCAGTTCATAAAGTTTCTGATCCAGTTGCGGAGACAGCTGAACATCGCTGAATTCACCGCGAGCACCGAACACAGTCAGGTAGTCGTCGATGGTGATGCGGTCTTGAACTTGTGCATCTTCTTTACCATTTGGGTACAACCAACACAGCTTGTCACTGTTTGGTTCAACCACGAAGATTGGCCAGTGGTAAGTACGGAATACTTCGTACACAGAAAGTAGGCGGTGACGAAGGCCACAACTTGCGTTGAGCTTCACTTCTTGACCGCGTGCTTTGAGGTCTTCGGCAAGGGTTTGGATAGATTCTTTAATGACGGACGTATTTACGATGGTCGGAATTTCGAAAAACTCACTCGTAATGTCGCGCTTATGCAAAACGCTGTCTAAACGTTTGTACATACTGACTTGATTCTTGTCGCCGATAAACACGATGTGGGTGCTGACCGTTCGGTTATCAAGTAATGGGGTGAGCAAGCGAATGGGGTCTTGATCGATAATGCCAACATGAACAGCCATATAAATTCCTTAATAGCGGCTCGCTCATAAAGGTGAAAGAAAAAACGGGAAGCAGCAAGCCTTAATAATCATATAATGACAAAGCTCATAAAAAACAAGGGCAACCCTTGATAAAAGTTGCCCTAGCTCAATTAGTCACCACTATTGGGTAAAAAGTCTCAACAATCTCACTAAATATCTATCGATTCTTCATTTATCTATAGTTTGAATTGATGTACTAAATCACCTTGCTGATTCGCCAAAATTGTTAGGTTTTGGCTTGCCTCCGCAATTGAAGACATCGCTTGGTAACTCTTATCTGCGATGTGGTTGATGTCTTCGATGTTGCGTGCAATATCACCAGACGTTTCACTCTGCTCAGCGGCTGCTTGAGAGATGTGTGTACTCATGTGGCTGATCTCTAGAATCAAGGCTTGGATCTCTTCCATCGCACTGTTTGCACTTGAAGCTTGTTGAACCGACATGTCCATATCGCTCATACAGCTTTCAATTACGTTACTTGCAGTTTTCGAGCTTGATTGCAGATTGCTGATCATAGTCTCGATTTCAGAGGTTGATTGAGTGGTCTTCTGTGCTAGCACTCGTACTTCATCGGCAACGACTGCAAAACCACGACCTTGTTCACCTGCACGCGCTGCTTCGATTGCCGCATTAAGTGCAAGTAGGTTGGTCTGTTCAGCAATACCACGAATAACGTCAAGGATTGAACCAATCTGGCTACTCATCTGTTGTAGCTCGCCTACAGCGCCCACTGATTCAGTAAGGCGAACTTCAAGCTGATTAATGGTGCTGATGTTGGTGTTCATGATCTGACGACCAGACTCAGAAGCCGATTCTACTTGTTGAACCATGGTGAGTGAGCTTTGCGCGCTGTTCGCCACTTCTTGTACAGAATGAGACATCTCTGTCATTGCGGTCGCAACAGTCGCGGTTTGCTCACGTTGGCTGTTCAATTGAGCCTGCGTTTCAGATGACGTCTTCTGGTTGACGCTTGCAGTCTTAGTTAAGTCATCTGAAGCATCATTCAACTTCACAAGGATATTGTGCAGGTTGTCAGCCAAGGTGTTGATGTGACGGCTCACGCGGCTGAATTCGTTGTCGTAGCGAATATCGATACGCTGAGTCATATCACCTTCAGTTAGACCTTCTAATGTACCGAGGATGCGAGTTAATGGCTCTCGTACGCTGTGTGCAATGTGGTAACCAATCGCAGCAGCGAACACAGTCACAACAATGCCAATGGCAATCGCGTTGAATAGGCCTTTGTCGTAGATGCTGCTTGCGTCAGCGAGTGATGAGTTAAGTTGCTCTTCAGCGGTCACGTTGAATGAGTCCAAAACAGCCATCGCTTGGTCAACTTCTAGAGCTAGGTTAGCGATGTTCACGTACAACGCTTGTTTGGCTTGTAGGTAGTTGTTGTGTTTGTCTAGTACGCCACCTGTCTGACCAACGTCTTTGGTGAACTTCTGAACCGACTCATCGAAGACATTTTTAAGTGCTGGTAGTTGTGTTGATAGACCTCGATAAGCGTAGTTAAGATGAGTAACGGCCTTTTTGTTTTGGTTAAGGGCTTTTTGAACGAAGGCAACATCAGAGCTAGCAAGTGCATCAGAGGTAATAACTTCTGCGTCTTGCAGTTTGATGAAGTAGCTCTTTGCCATCACTTTTACAGAGATGCTTTTTTGGTCGGCAACGTACTCTTTCATACCAACGGTTAATTCTGAATGTAAGCGTTGGAAGTCACGAGACGCTTTTTGTACTTGTTCTTGTGCTTCGAACATCGCGACGTAGTTGTTCATCGCTTCGTCAGCTTCGGCGAAGTAGCGTTCTTCCATTGCTCTTAATTGCGCGATACGTTCAACAAGTGAAGCATTGTTTTGGCTTGCCGCTTCTAAACTACCGAGAACTTCTGCAAACGAGTTTTGTGATGCAGCAAATTCTGTACGCATTGCAGACATGCGTTCAGCGTTTTGTGTGGTTAAGAAATCTTTGAATGACTTATCAGCAGAAAGCAATTGAACACTCGTTTGATTTGAAAGCGCGACAAGTGGTAATGAGGTTTCTGAGACACTCTCAAAATTGCTGTGTATCTGATTCATGCTGTTCATCATGATGGTTATCGTGACTGCGAACATGATGATGATCAGTGCGAAACCAGCGTACATACGCTTGATCACAGATCCCTTCATGGCTTTCTCCCTAAATAAAAATGCAGACCTAATGTCAGGTCAAAGTAAAACTAACAAAATTATCAGCATTCTATTGAGCTCGGCTTACGCATTTTATGACGCACACGTCAAAAATAGCGCTCAGTTATAACCAACATGCCATTCTTGAGAGCTAGGGCTCGTTTTCTTTGATTTGAACGGTGTTTTTTATTATGCTTTAAAGCAGATTTATTGTGGTTTGATGCGGCATAGCGCATACTCAAAGCATTAAAAAATAAATGTTTTATCGGAGAGAAACATGGCTGAAGAAACCATTTTTACTAAGATCATCAACAAAGAAATCCCAGCAGATCTACTATACCAAGACGATTTAGTAACCGCATTTCGCGATATTAACCCTCGCGCGCCAAGCCATATCCTAATCATCCCAAACAAGCTGATTCCGACAACTAACGATGTTGAAGTCCAAGATGAAGCGATGATGGGGCGCATGTTTACTGTTGCTCGAAAGTTAGCAAAAGAAGAGGGCATTGCAGAAGATGGCTATCGTCTTATCGTGAACTGTAACTCTCACGGTGGCCAAGAGGTTTATCATATTCACATGCACTTGGTTGGCGGCCGTCCACTTGGCCCCCTATTAATGAGCTAATAAAAAGTTAATGAGCTAATGAAAAGCTAACGAGTTAATGAAAGCTAATGAGCTAGTTTAAACGCGCTCATTAGTGGGTTAACACAAGTAGTTAGTTGGAAAATTTGTAGTTTGTATGCCAACTTTAAGTTCTATCTGTTGTCTGAACATCGGCATCGCCTAGGCAGAGGCTAAATCAGTAGGGTTTCAACTGGCTTGAGATCCTTTTTACAACGCGTTTCGTTTTGATAATGAGACCATTAAAGGTCATCAGACCCTAATAAAGTAGGCATTTTAAACATGCACGGAGACGATAAGTGAAGCAACAGTTTAGATTCGCTTCCATTGCCCTGTTATCGGCGTTGACCGTAGGTTGTGCGAGTATGTCTGCAGGAAGCCTGTTCAGTCATTACAGCGCACAAAACAAAGCGATCTACCAAGCCGTTAAATCTGGAGATTATTCAGAGGCTCAGCAAGAGCTACCAGATTACGCGGCAGGCGACATCCTTGATAACTTTGAAAGAGGCAGAATTAATCTGCTGGATCAAAAATACCCTGAGAGTAAGGCTTCGTTTGAAGTGGCTGATCAGGCGGTTACTGAGCAGCAACGCAAAGCCGTGATCTCAATCTCAGACAGTGCAACCAGTGTGGGTGCGTTGGCTGTGAATGACAATATTACCGAGTATGTGCCAGCCGATTACGAGTTGGGCTTTCTTCATCTGTATCTCGGTTTAAATTACCTCAAGAAAAACGATTTAGAAGGTGCGGTGATCGAAATGCGTCGCGCCAACCAAGTTCAAGAACAAGCGAAGAAGCAACGCGAGGCTGAGTTAGACAAAGCAGCCAGCGATGCGAAGAAGCAAGGCTTGTCTGCCAATGTGGGTAGCATCCTTGCCAATTACCCTGATGCGGGTAAGAAACTGCAGTCAGTACAGAATGCGTATCTGATGTTCTTGTCTGGTCTGCTTTATGAAGCGTCAAATGATTTAAACAGCGCCTACGTTGACTATCGTCGTGCTTTGGCTGTGATGCCAGATAACCAAGAAATCATCGATAGAACCATGGCAACAGCCGCTCGTTTAGGGATGCGACAAGATTTAGCAACATTAGAAAAACGCTATAAGCAATCTTCTAAACTTAGTGCAGGTGAAGGGCGAGTGATTGTTCTTCAAGAGCAGAGCGCTGTGCAAGCTATGGACAGTTGGCGACTGGATTTGCCTGTTTATGACAGTCGCGATCAGGGGGCAATATACTCTCTTGCGCTTCCATATTACCCAAGTCAAAACGTAGAGCGTTTTTCTGCCTTGCGAATCAGCGGACAGCCGCTACAAGAACATTTGATCACTGATGTAAACGCGATGGCGCAGAACGATCTATCGGAACGTATGACAAGCATTGTTATTCGCCAAGCGCTACGTGTAGTCGCGAAAGATCGCATTCGAAAAGAAGCAACCAAAGGCGATGATGTCGGTAATATTCTGTTCAACGTGTGGAACACACTGACAGAGCAACCAGACACTCGCAGTTGGCAATCATTACCTGCAGAGATTAAGAGCAGTACGTTTGTAGCAAATAGCGGTCAATATACGTTGGAAGCGGGCGCTAAAACGTACGACTTTGATATTCGAGAAGGGCAGACCACCTTGGTGTGGATTTCTCGACAAGGAAACAATGCAACAATGTGGCATAAACAGCTAGGGAGGCTGTAATGAAAAAGTGGTTAGTGAGCTTAGCAGCGGTTATGGCTCTGGCTGGTTGTGCTGATAATACAGCTGGCGTAAGGGTCGATAGTCTGACTCAGAACGTTTTCTTTGGTGACAAGGTATTGGGCAGCCGTTTACAGGTTGAAGATATTCGCACCGATCTGGTCGACGGTCATACGCGAGGAATCGTTCGTTTAAACAGTAACTATAAAGGCGATCAACATATTCTTTATCGTTTTTACTGGTACGACGATGCCGGGCTTGAGGTCAACCTTAAACAAGGTCCTTGGAAGCAAGCGATTGTTCGTGGTTTTGAAAGTATTTCGTTGTCGGAAGTGTCGGTAAACCCGAAAGCGACTCAGTTCAGAGTCCAGTTCCGAGAGCAGTAAGTTAGATTAAACGGGTCTCATGATTCGTAAATACAAGAATTTAGGAGTGTGGGTAACCCCGCTCAGTGATAAGTTGAGGAAACAAAATGAAAAAGAGTGTCATTGCGCTACTAGGTTTAGCGGTTATTTTAGGCGGTTGTTCAAACAAGGTAAGCTACGGTGATGCACAAGCAGTAGAAACCACGACAATCGATTTCGGTTCAACTGACCTTCAAACGATTGCGGGTGAAATGGTCGATAGCATGATGGCGTCTGGTTCTGTGTCTTACATTACTCGTGAACAGCGTCCAATCGTGTTTGTAGAGCGAATCAAGAACAAAACAAGTGAGCACATCGATACTGAGTCAATCACTGACACTATCAGTACTAAGATGCTGAACTCTGGTAAGTTCCGTTTCGTTGATATGGACCGTGTAGAGTCTGTTCGTGACCAATTGAACTTCCAAAACAACGATGAGCTTGTAAACCAAAGTTCAGCGATTCAATTCGGTAAAATGGTTGGTGCTCAGTACATGCTGTACGGCAACCTATCAAGCATCGTTAAGAAAGCGGGTAGCGATGAAGACGTATACTACAAAATGACGATGCGTCTAATGGATCTTGAGTCTGGCTTGATTGAATGGGCTGACGAGACTGAAATCCGTAAGCAACAATCTAAGAGCCTACTAGGCCTTTAATTTCGCTTACTTGCCAACTATGCGCAGCCGGATTTGACAATGTCTAGTATTGGCGGCGCTTAATCTTGACAGCGTATAGCTTGGTCACACGCCAATGCAGTGCATGATGTGCTGTTTATGAAGAGACACTGGCTTTTGGTCAGTGTCTTTTTTGTAGGGAATGAAGACGTTTATAGGGCAGTTAAGACGTTTATAGGGAGTAAATATGGCAATTTTTTCTTGGTCTGAGGCTAAGCTTCTTGATACCAGTTTGAGTTCGCTTGACGGTTACTTTTCTGAGCCTCCAGTTAGAGCACAGACATTAACAGGCGGTTTGACCAATCGATGTTGGAAGTTGGTCGATGCCGATGGTACTGCGTATGTTTGGCGGCCAACCACACCTATCACCAAAGCGTTCTTCATTTCTCGCCATGAAGAGTACCAAGTGCTGTCTGCCATTGAGCGACTCGGTATCGGGCCAAGCCCAATGGTAGTGAATGAGCAGGGGTTACTGGTTGAGTGGATTGCGGGTGAGACACTTTACGAAGATCTAGAACTCGATGACCTGTTGAAAACGCTGATCTCTGTTCATCTGGTTAATACTGCGCGATTACCACTGCAACCATTCAGTTTCACGGCGCGAGTCGACCATTACTGGCTGCAGCTTGATGCGATTCATAAGACTGAAGCCTGCACTAAGATTTATCAAGAGTGGCGCGTGGCTCCGAGTATTACCAATGTTGACCTGTCTTTGTGCCATTTTGACTTAGGTGGTTATAACCTAGTGAGAAACAGTGTCTGCATTAAGATTATTGATTGGGAATACGCTGCGCTCGCAGACCCTAGGCTCGATTTAACATTAACCATTGCGGTTGCTGGCGCGCCAGTCACAGAAGCGGTTGAGAAGTACTGTCAGCTGCGAGGAATCCATGATGTTCAGCCTTGGCTTGATGGTGTAGAAGCATGGTTACCAAGAAGCCAGATGATGGCGATGCTATGGTATTTACTTGCTCATCAGCTTTGGGGCGATGAAAGTTATCTGCGTGAAGCGGAGGCTCTGAGTCACACTTTATGTAGCTAGGATCACGTTTAGGAAGTGAAAAATATAATTTCTCAGCTGTTACCTTTAAAACCTTGTTTTTCGTGTTAGATTGATCAAAACGTACCAATATTCAACGGGGGAGGTACAATGATTATCTATCTACATGGCTTCGACTCAACAAGCCCGGGCAATCACGAAAAAATACTGCAGTTGCAATTCATTGATGATGACGTTCGTTTCATCAACTACAGTACTTTGCATCCAAAACACGATATGCAGCATCTGCTAAAAGAAGTGCATAAGGTGATAGAGCAATCCGATGATCCGCATCCCATTATTTGTGGTGTAGGTTTAGGTGGTTTTTGGTCTGAGCGTATTGGTTTCTTATGTGGGATTAAGCAGGTGGTGTTCAACCCTAATCTGCACCCTGAGAACAACATGGTAGGTCGAATTGACCGTCCAGAAGAGTACGAAGACATCGCAACTAAATGTGTTGCTCAGTACCGTATGAAAAACAAAGGACGCTGTTTAGTGGTGCTTTCTCGTGAAGATGAAATTCACGACAATACCAAAACAGCTGCCGCGCTAGAAGATTACTATGATGTAATCTGGGATGAGAAAGAGAGTCATAAATTCAAAAAGATCTCTCAACATCTTCAAGCAATGAAAGCGTTCAAAAACGCTTAATCAATCCAGATGTTTTATAAAAGCAGTACTCATTTGGGTGCTGCTTTTTCACATCTGAATCTTAGAGATTGGTATTGATAAAGTAGTTGTATATGTTTTATCGGTCGGTTTGCGCATTTATAGATCAGTTTGCTCAAACGTTAACTAATTAGTCGCGAATCCTCATTGAGGGTAAGGATTTTTTTGTTGCGGTCATCTTTTTGCTATATATAATGTTCCCAAGCAAAATATTTTGACAAATATCAAAAAAAATTGAGAGCGAGTGAAAAAACTTGCCCATAATTTGTGTTCTGCCTCTCAGGTAGTCACCTTTTATATCCACGTGAGCAAAGCAACAAACCATTATTTGTTGTTTGTAACCCCTCTAACTACTCGGTGAGCTGTCGTTATTCTTTTTCGCGGTAACCCAATTTGTAACAGCCTTCGCATTCAAGGCCGAGTAGATACATAGAATTTATCGGTTGGAGTAATCGAGCCGAACCCCATTTATTCATTTTGTAGAGGATTGTCATTGTGACAAAAATTATCGTAGTAGGCGGCGGTGCTGGTGGTTTAGAACTAGCAACTAAGCTAGGCCGCACTTTAGGTCGTAAGAAACGTGCCCAGATTACTCTGGTAGACCGTAAAGCAAGCCACCTATGGAAACCATTACTTCATGAAGTAGCAACGGGCTCACTGGATGAAGGTGTTGATGCATTAAGCTACCGTGCGCACGCAAAAAACCATTACTTCGATTTCCAAATGGGCAGCCTGAACGACATCGATCGTGAGCGTAAAGTGATTGCACTAAGCGAGCTTACAGACGAGCACGGTGAACTGCTGATGCCAAGCCGTGAACTTGAATACGATATTCTAGTGATGGCGCTAGGCTCAACGTCAAACGACTTCAACACTCCAGGCGTTCGTGACAACTGTATTTTCCTTGATAGCCCAGAGCAAGCACACCGTTTCCGTACAGAAATGAACAATCAGTTCTTAAAGCTTCACGCTAAGAACGGTCAAGGCACGGTAGACATCGCGATTGTTGGTGCTGGTGCAACTGGTGTAGAGCTTTCTGCAGAGCTACACAACGCCGTTAAAGAACTTCGTACTTACGGCTTCGGCGACCTAGATTCAAGCAAGCTGAACGTAAACCTAGTTGAAGCGGGTGAGCGTATTCTTCCAGCTCTACCTCCTCGTATTTCAAGTGCAGCACACTCTGAGCTAACCAAGCTTGGTGTGAACGTTCGTACGAATACGATGGTGACTCAGGCGGATTCTGACGGCCTAACAACCAAAGATGGTGACAAGATCCCAGCTCAAATCATGGTATGGGCAGCAGGTATCAAAGCACCAGATTTCATGAAAGATATCGGTGGTCTTGAAACCAACCGTATCAACCAGTTGGTTGTGAAGAACACGCTGCAAACAACACTGGATGACAACATCTTTGCAATCGGTGACTTGGCGCAATGTACACAAGCAGACGGTTCATTCGTTCCGCCACGTGCACAAGCGGCTCACCAAATGGCAAGCTGTGCATTCAGCAACATCATTGCTAAGTTGAACGGTCGTGACCTGAAAGACTACATCTACAAAGACAAAGGCTCGCTAGTTTCACTTAGCCGTTTCTCTACGGTAGGTAGTTTGATGGGTAACCTGACGAAAGGCTCGATGATGGTCGAAGGTCGTATTGCTCGTGTGGTTTACATCTCTTTGTACCGCATGCACCAGATGGCGCTTCACGGCTTAATCAAAACATCACTGATGATGCTGGTTGGTCGTATTAACCGTGTACTTCGTCCAAACCTAAAGCTTCACTAATCAGGTAAGCCTTCTCAGAGCATTACGCTGATAATAAAAAAGAGCTCTTCGGAGCTCTTTTTTGATCGTGTCGATTATGGATTATCGCAGGTGTTGAACTCATTTCTGCTGTTAAGACGTTGGAGGTAGCACAGAATAAACCACGCCATCTTTCGGCTTACCGTTAAACAGAAATCGATTCTGGGCAATGGTTTCTCGCTCAGCGCCACACTTCTCGATCAACTTTTGGCTGGGTAGGTTCTCGGTATCGCAGACAATCTCCAAACGCGTTAACTTGAGTTGCGCGAAACAAAATTCAAATAGGGCGAACATCGCTTCTTTGGCGATCCCTCTCCTTTGAAAGTCATCACCGACCCAATAACCTAAACTCGCCATATTAAAGGTGTGGTAAAGCTCATTAATGGCAACCATACCGACTAACTTATCGCTTTTTCGTTCAAAGATGCCAAAGCCAAACGCATCGGCTTTCACCCAGTTCAGGCGAGTTGCCAGAATAAATTTCTCGGCCTCGACGATAGAAAACTCTTTATGACACCAGTCGACCCATGGCAGCAAGCTAGGGGAGGACTTAACCAGCTGAGAAAATTCTTGAGCATCTGAGGCCTCAATGATTTTAAGGCTAAGATTTTGTGTATTGATCTGAAAGTCAGGGCTCATAGGACGTACCAAGTAATGTGTAGATAAGGATAGTAAGTACCGCGTAATAAAACGCCCTCACAATGGAGGGCGTATTGAATGCATCAAGTTCGGTTCTATATAAGAATAGCTGAGTTACTGATCTACTGTTATTAGGCTAATTATTGCGCTACACGTCTAACTTGAATCACCATTCCAAGAAGTGGGTGGTCAAGGTAATGAGTTTCTGTACTGCGCATACGACGTTTTTGGTCCATGCGGTAGCTCTTAAGGAACTCTTGGACTTCAACCGTCGGAGAAATTTCAGTTAGATTGCCCACCTGGACGTTGCTTTCTGCGCCACTTACTGGTGAATCTAGCTCAATTTGTTGCTCTTGTAGAGTCACTTCACGAACGCTTGGCGCTTTTAAATCTAATGTCGTTTCAGCGTATAGGTAGTGCTGAACGTAGATTTGCAGCTTGCCGTCTAATTCGTAGAGTGGCTTATCAATGGTCTCTTCTTGGAACCCATCAGCGCTGCCTGCAGTGATTGCTCCTTTTTCAGAGCCATCAGCATTAAACTGTTTAGAGAAATCTTTACCTGCTTGAATATGGAAAACAGGTGCCGAGCTCTTACCTTGGTCGCCTTGACGCCAAGCGGTATGCATCAGAACTTCAAAGCCAGCGTGTTTACGTAGCTTGTCTTTCTGAGGCGTTAACTTGTATTCCGAGTAAGGTAGCATTTGAACGCCTTTCTTTGCTCGGTATTGGGTATCTTGAAATGAACCAACGCGTTCAAGTGAAATCTTAGGCTGTGTATTTGGCCAAGATTCGTTCACCTTCTCTGCATCAACAGCGCGCTTAAAAATGATCACTTCTATATCAAATTGTCTCTGCGCCAAACTTGGCAGTGAGACGAACAATAGTAGCAGTGGGATCAGTCTTTTCATTTTTACTCCGTCTTCCAGCCGAACTACCGGCTGGATAATTTATATGTGCAAGTGGATTGGGTCTTATGCTGAAGGCAGCAAGTTTTGTCTGAATTCGCCCAATAAATCACTAACAAATTGAATTCGCTTCCGTCTGTCGACCAATGGTATCGTAAACTTGAACTTTGTTGGTCCTTCCATTGAAAACTTTTGCGGTTGAGATTGCAACAGTTTAACAAGGTAGGTCGGGTTTATGTCAGCATCCGGGTAGAATTCTAAGAATCCACCCTTATCGTGGGCTTCAATTTTCTTCGCTTTGATAGACGCTGCGGCTAATTTTAGCTCAGAAACTGATAACAAGTTCTTGGTTGCATCAGGCAGAAGGCCGAAGCGATCAATCAGCTCGACTTTCAACTCTGCCAATTCGTCGGTGTCACTCACACTCGCAATACGTTTGTATGTTGATAAACGCGTGTTGATGTCTGGAATATAGTCGTCTGGCAATAGTGCAGGCAGACGCATCTCAATTTCAGTTTGTTCACGCAATAGATCATCAAGCGAAGGCTCTCGACCTTCTTTCAACGCTTCAACCGCTTGTTCAAGCATCTCCATGTACAAGGTGAAACCAACCGACTGGATTTGACCACTCTGTTCATCACCCAACAGCTCACCCGCACCACGAATCTCTAAATCGTGAGTTGCTAGGGTAAAGCCTGCGCCCAAGTCTTCGAGCGAAGCTATCGCATCCAATCGCTTGATCGCATCTTTGGTCATTGCTTTAGGGTGTGGCGTTAACAAGTAAGCATAAGCTTGGTGGTGCGAACGACCTACACGACCACGTAATTGGTGCAGCTGTGCTAAACCAAGGTTATCGGCTCTGTCCATCAAGATGGTATTTGCCGTTGGTACGTCGATACCGGTTTCAATGATGGTTGTACACACCAGTAAGTTGAAGCGCTGGTGGTAGAAGTCATTCATGATGCGTTCCAGTTCGCGCTCTCGCATCTGGCCATGAGCTACAGTCACGCGCGCCTCTGGAATCAGCTTTTGCAATGACTCTGCTGTTTTCTCAATCGTGTCGACTTGGTTGTGTAGGAAGTAAACCTGGCCACCACGCATGATTTCACGCAGCACCGCTTCTCTGACGATGGCATCATCACTCTCGCGAACGAAGGTTTTAATTGCCAAGCGTCGTGCGGGTGGTGTAGCGATGATCGAAAGGTCACGCATGCCACTCATTGCCATGTTCAGCGTTCGCGGGATCGGTGTCGCAGTAAGCGTTAGAATATCGACATCCGCACGCATCGCTTTCACTTTCTCTTTCTGACGTACACCAAATCTGTGTTCTTCATCGACAACCAGCAGGCCTAGGTCTTTAAACTTAATATCGCTCGAAAGCAGCTTGTGAGTCCCGACTAGGATATCCACTTTACCGTCGGCGACATCTTGCATGATTAGTTTTTGCTCTTTAGCTGATTTGAATCGGGATAGAACCTCAACACGAATCGGCAAGTTGGCGAAACGGTCACGGAAGTTCTCGAAGTGTTGCTGAGCAAGTAGGGTAGTAGGAACTAACACCGCCACTTGTTTACTGTTATCCGTACAAACGAATGCTGCGCGCATTGCGACTTCTGTTTTACCAAAACCAACATCACCACACACCAAACGGTCCATGGCTTTGGCTTGGCACATATCAGACATAACAGCATTGATGGCCATCGCTTGGTCATCGGTTTCTTCAAACGGGAAGCCAGATTTGAAAGTCGCGTATTGGCCGCGGTCGAGTACAAACTTGTAGCCAGGTTTTAGCTCACGCTTAGCGTAAACATCAAGTAGCTCTGCTGCAACATCACGGACTTTCTCCGCGGCGCGTTTACGCGCTTTTTGCCACGCTTCGCCACCGAGTTTATGTAGCGGTGCAGAATCTTCAGCGCCACCCGAGTAACGCCCGATTAAGTTCAAAGAAGCAACTGGCACGTAGAGCTTGGCATCGTTTTGATACTCCAGCGTTACGTATTCTGTTTTCATGCCACCGGCTTCGAGTGTTTGCAAGCCGATGTAGCGACCAATACCGTGGTCAATGTGCACAACAGGTTGACCCGGTTTAAGTTCGGCTAAGTGACGAATGACAGTATCGCTGTTAACGCTTTTCTTGTCTTTCTTACGGCGCTGAACAACGCGATCACCCAACAGGTCGCTTTCACAGATAAGGGAGATGTTTTGCTCTTCATGGATAAAGCCATGTTCCGCTGACCCTAGGATCAGGCTGAACTTATGTTTACCTTTAATCGCCGCATCGAGGTTTTCAACTTCGCTTGGTCGTACTTTAATACCACGAAGCAGTTCACTCAGCGCTTCACGACGACCTTCTGATTCAACCGAAAATACTACTTTGCCGTCGAAGGCTTCTGTGAACTTTCTTAGGTTAGCTAAAGGTTCTTTATTTTGATGCTGAACGCTGAGGTCAGGTAATGACACGACAGGCAAGTTGGTGCGGCCTGCTTTCTCTTCAATCGAATCTAGACTCAGGTTAACTTGTGGCTTCTGTTTGAAGTGAGCGAACAGCTCGTCTTTCTTCAACCACAGTTGTTCAGGCGTGAGAAGTGGCCGTAATGGGTCAACACCGCGCTGTTCGTATCGATGAGCAACGTCCGTTAGGAATGAGTCTACTGCAGTCTCGACATCACCTAGAATCAGCAGTTGCGCTTCATCGGCAACGTAATCAAACAAGGTTTCTGTGTGATCGAAGAACAGCGGTTGCCAGTACTCGATACCAGCAGGCCAAGTACCCTTAGAAACCTGCATATAAACCGATTCTGGTTCGCGGCGCGCATCAAACTGTTGGCGCCAACGAATACGGAAATCTTCAATCGCTGTTTCCGAGGTTGGGAATTCGTGAGCAGGCAGCAGGCGGATCTCAGAGATGTCTTCGATAGAACGCTGGTTTTCAGGATCGAAAGTACGAATAGTGTCGATTTCGTCATCGAAAAAATCGATTCGATACGGGTCTTTACTGCCCATTGGGAACAGATCGAGAATAGAACCACGACTTGCGTATTCACCGGGGCCAAACACTTGATCAACGTAACGATAGCCTGACTTTTCAAGCTGTAGGCGCAGTTTCTCAAGCGAGTAGAGATCGCCCGTTTTCACCATTAACGTGTGTTGTAGCAAAAAGTCTCGCGGTGACTGGCGTTGCAATAACGTGCTGATCGGAACGATCGTGATGCCATCTTTTAGTGTTGGCAGTGCGTAAAGGCGTGCGATACGATCTGAGATGATCTCTTGGTGCGGCGAGAAGCTATCGTATGGCAGCGTTTCCCAGTCAGGGAATAATGCGACTTCATGTGCCGTAAACTGTTCAATTTCAGATTGAAGCTTAAGCGCCACTTGTGGGTCGGGTACAGCCAAGACGGTATGGCTGTTGTGTTGCTCTGCGAGTTTGGCAATGGCAAGAGCGAGAGACGAACCGACTAGGTTACCGATGTGCTTTTTGTCACCGGCACCTTTAAGTTTAGGTAGTGTAAATATGGATTTTTTGGTCATGTTAATTTACTTGTTATCTCGGTCTAGAGAGCGTTGACGCAAGAGTTTCTGTTGTTGATAAAGTGCCGCTTTAATTAGCAGGTCTTGGTCGGTATCGCGAAGATGAGCGTATTTAAATTTGATTTCGAAACCTGAGTCTTTCGGCTCGCTAGCAAATACTTCTGCGTAGCAATAAATGGCTGCAGCTGGGTGCTCTAGAAAAAGTTTGGCTTTTACTAAGCGACCCGGTTCGATGTCTGCTTTTGAAAAGCAGGAAAACTGACTCGCACCAAATGAATAGGTGTGAGTGCGAAATTTCTCATCATCTTGCTGCGATAACATAAAGCTCAACAAGAGGTTTAATTTTGAGTTTTGTGCATCCAATAAACTGGTGACATTCTTCAAGTCGCTGTTTTTCAGTTCCGCTCGAGCGCTGTCAGCTAACAGATCCAATTGGCTAAATTCACTTGCCACCACAAATGGTGCTGGGATCTCAGATTCGAATTGAATTTGAGAAGGTAAAGTGAAGCCGCTGTCCATTGGTTCAATATTAGCGGTAAGGCTATGGTGAACGGTGAAAAACTCTTGTTCTGTCATGCGTTAGTTCCTTGAAGTGATCTATTGATTATCGCTATGTGGCCGCAGTAATCAAGGTCAGTTAATTGAAAGTCTCAAATAGTTGTTTGAAATTTGGCTATTTGACAAGGTTCTGTTTTTCAAGCCTAACTAATTGAGTTAATTCACTCTATATTTTCAATTAACCCCTACACAGTAACAGCAATACCCGTTACATTAACCCGCATCCCCTTTAGATGGTTCAAAGTATGTTTCATCCTATTTCGTTGTTTGTTGGCCTACGCTATTTGAAAGGCCGTTCAGGTGATCGCTTTAGCCGTTTTGTTTCTTATATGTCGACGGCAGGTATCACCATTGGTGTGCTGTCTTTGGTTACTGTTTTATCGGTAATGAATGGATTCGAAGCGCAGTTAAAAGACCGAATTCTTGGTGTTCTTCCTCAAGCGGTGGTTTATGAGCAAGGTGGCACTACCTCTCTTTCTGCCCAAGCGCCTAATTTTGCAGAACAAATCTCGCTTAATGGTCACGTTGAACCGATTGTCCGCAGTGAGGCAGTGATTCAGAGTCCGGCTCAATTATCTGCGGGTTTGTTAATTGGCATTGAACCCAATTCAGATGACCCTCTTCAGAACCACTTGATTGCGGGCAGATTGTCTTCACTTAAAGCGGGTCAATATCAGTTGTTCCTCGGTCATACTTTGGCGAGAAATTTGAAGGTATCTATGGGTGACAAAGTTCGCTTGATGGTGACCAGCGCTAGCCAATACACCCCATTAGGTCGTATTCCAAGCCAACGAAATTTCACCGTTGCCGGTATTTTCAATACAGGTTCTGATATCGACGCTCAACTTATGGTGACGGATATCCAAGATGCTGGGCGTTTGATGCGTTATAAGTCAGACACCATTTCAGGTTGGCGACTGTTTTTTGAAGACCCATTTGAAGTCGCGGAACTATCGAACCAACCCTTACCTGATGGATGGTTGTGGAGCGATTGGCGTGACCAACGTGGCGAGCTGTTCCAAGCGGTTCGTATGGAGAAAAACATGATGGGCCTAATGCTTGGTCTGATCATCGGGGTTGCTGCATTTAATATTATCTCTGCGCTGATTATGGTGGTGATGGAGAAACAATCTGAGGTCGCGATACTTAAAACTCAGGGCATGACTGACGGCCAAGTGATGGGCATCTTTATGGTTCAGGGCGCGAGTAGTGGCGTGATTGGCGCACTATCCGGCGGCGCACTAGGTGTTGTTCTGGCAATGAACCTTAACCCGATTTTAGAAGCGATGGGTGTTGCTCTATTCTCGTTTGGTGGTCAGTTACCTATTTTGATTAACCCAATTCAAATCGCTGTTGTTGTGGTTCTGGCTATTGCACTTAGCCTGATTGCCACTGTATTCCCTTCTTATCGTGCATCGTCTGTGAAACCTGCTGAGGCCCTTCGTTATGAGTAATTTTCTTCAATGTAATGATATCCGTAAAACGTACCGTGAAGGCTCGTTAGATACTGAGGTGCTCAAGGGAGTCAGCTTTGACATCGAAAAGGGTGAGCTAGTAGCAATCATCGGTACCTCTGGCTCGGGCAAAAGTACCTTACTGCATATCTTAGGCGCATTAGACGATGCTTCTGCGGGCAGTGTGAGTTTTCTTGGTCAAGATTTAGCATCTTTGAGTTCGAATAAGCAGGCGAAGCTTCGCAACCAGCATCTTGGCTTTGTGTATCAGTTCCATCATCTTCTATCTGACTTTTCAGCTTTAGAAAACGTGGCGATGCCGTTATTGATTGGCGGCGAAAAGCCCGCTAAAGCAAAGCAAGAAGCACAACGTTTGTTGGACAAAGTTGGATTGAGTCACCGCGTGGACCACCGACCTTCAGAGCTTTCTGGTGGCGAGAGGCAACGTGTGGCGATTGCTCGTGCATTGGTGAATAAGCCTGCGCTAGTGTTGGCGGATGAACCAACCGGTAACCTTGACCATAACACCGCACTGTCTATTTACGACTTAATGCGTGAACTGAACCGTGAATACGATACTGCCTTTTTGGTCGTGACTCACGATGGTGAACTTGCCGGTAAGATGGATCGCCAACTTCACATGCAAGATGGTTTACTGGTCAACGTAGAAAAAGAGGAGAGCTAAGTGTTTTCCTCTTTATCTCTATTGATAGGCGGCCGATTTAGCCGTGCGAAACAACGAGACAAGATGGTGTCGTTCATCTCATTGTCTTCGACGATTGGTATTGCGGTTGGTGTCGCGGTGATCATTATCGGCTTATCTGCGATGAATGGCTTTGAGCGAGAGCTTCAATCACGAGTACTTTCTGTCATTCCTCATGGTGAATTTGAAGGCGTGAATGAGCCTGTGACTCGTTGGGAGCACGTGATTGAGGAGTCGGTTAAGCACGATAAAGTCGTTGCTGCTGCGCCTTATGTAAAAATTACAGCGCTTGCTGAAAAGGGCAAAGAACTCAAAGCAATTGAAGTTCGCGGCGTTGACCCACAACTTGAGCAACAAGTATCGAGCCTGTCGAGTTTTATCGATAAGCAAGCTTGGAGTGAGTTTAAAGCAGGGCAACAACAAATCATCTTAGGTTCTGGTGTAGCGAATGTGCTGGGTGCGAAAGTCGGTGATTATCTGACTTTGATGATTCCAGCGGTAAACGGTTCTGTGAAGGTTCAGGCGCCAAAGCGTGTTCGAGTGAAAGTGGTTGGCTTGCTGACGCTTAATGGCCAGATTGACCACAGCTTGGCTCTGATTCCGATTGGTGATGCTCAGGTCTACGCCAACTTAGGTGAGGCGGTAACTGGAGTCTCTTTAAAAGTGACCGATGTGCTGAACGCGAACTCTATTGTGCGTGAAGTGGGCAATCAGCTTGATGTGTATGTGTATCTACGAAGCTGGCAGCAGAAGTTTGGTTTCTTGTATCGAGATATCCAACTCGTTCGTACCATCATGTATCTGGTGATGGTACTGGTTATTGGTGTGGCTTGTTTCAATATTGTCTCGACGCTAATGATGGCAGTAAAAGACAGAGCATCAGAGATCGCGATTTTAAGAACCATGGGTGCATCAGACGGCCTTGTGAAGCGCATCTTTGTTTGGCAGGGCGTATTCTCAGGCGTGTTAGGCAGTTTAGTGGGCAGTGCAATAGGTGTGCTAGTCGCTCTTAATCTCACGACACTAATCAAAGGACTTGAAAAGTTGGTCGATCACCAGTTCTTGTCCGGTGATATCTATTTTGTCGACTTCTTGCCATCACAACTTGATATGACGGATGTTGTTGTGGTTTCCGGCACTGCGATTGTGCTGAGTTTACTGGCGACATGGTACCCAGCATCACGCGCGGCGAAGTTGAATCCAGCCTCAGTGCTGAGTTCTAAATAGCATTCGCCTAAATAACAGGCCGTCAGTTTTCAGTCGATACAAAAAAGGATCCCAGTGGGATCCTTTTTTATTGAATTCAATTCGTGTTCTTTACGACTTTCGTTACATGCCAATCTTGCAGAGGTAAGTAGCTCATCCGATTTTAACTTGTGTACGTTTTAAGTGAAGCGCATACAAGGTTAGATTGAATAACAAGAAATGGCGTTCAGTGCCTTGCTTGTCGCTTCTTCCAACTTCTTACTACTGAGTAGCGCCATAAACCGCGAATACCAAAGTAGCCAATCATTGCTGAAACCACGCCACAAATCAGACAACCCAATAAGAACGGAGGCCCTATAGTGCTCATTTGCGCCAAGATGAAGTCCCAAGACAATTCGAAATGGAAGGCTTGCGGTGGCACATGCATAACAAACGCCCCGACTTTATAAGCAAAGTAGAAGAGAACAGGCATGGTAACCGGGTTACTGATCCAAACAAGTGCGACAGCTAAAGGCAGGTTAACGCCACATGCGACAGCAAGGCCTGCAGACATAATCATTTGACTTGGTAGAGGGACAAACGCCATGAATAACCCAACAGCAAACGCGCCAGCCGCAGAGCGACGATTAAGGCACCATAAGTTGGGGTTGTACAAAACATTGCCAAAAACTTTCAATGCTTTCTGACGCTTGATTAGATCATGGTCAGGCATAAATCGTTTGATAAACTTTCTTGGCATAGGAGGAAGCTACTCTCTTGTTTAACACTTGGTTCTTGATTTCATTTGCTGCGACAGTTGTGTCTGCCAGCTTCTGGCCTGTGATGCCACATTGGGTTTGGGCACCATTGATGCTGTTGTTACTGCTAGCACCAACAAAGTATAGCGTTTTCCGGAGTGCAAGAGGTCCAGTAACAGCATTGATACTAGTTATCTGCCTAGGGAATGCGATTGAAATACAAACGAGTCGCTTATTCCAATCAGGGCAGAATACTACCATAAATGCGTCGGTTGTTAGCCTTTTTAGTGAAAATAGCCACGGTTTTGAAAGCGTAATAGTAGTCAGATCAATTGGCGGCGAAAAATTAATCTTTCCTCAATTGATAAAATTGCGTTTGTTTACTCCTTTCAAGCTAACGCTTGGAGATGATGTCTATTTATCGGCCTCAATAAAGCCGATATGGGGCAAACTCAACGAAGCCGGCTTTGACCGAGAAAAGTACTTGTTTAGTGCTGGCGTGGTTGCCAATGCAACTTACAGAGCAGATACCAAGTACCGAATTCATTCTAGCACCAACTTACGCGCCCAATGGTTTGAAGCCAGCCTTGAAAGGTTAAGTCTGCTGGCAAATCAAGATCTCATTATCGCTTTGAGTTTTGGATATCGAGACCTTATTCCGCCTCAGCGGTGGGATATGCTTAAAAGCAGTGGCCTGATTCACTTGATGGCTATTTCGGGGCTGCATATTGGGATTGCCTTTGGTATCGGCTATCAGATTGGCAAGATATTAAGGTTACTTTCCCCTTCATTTCTTTGGTTACCTACAATATTCGGGCTCGGCTTGGCGTATTTCTATAGTTGGTTTGCTGGATTCACGCTGCCAACTTTGAGAGCTTTGGTGATGTGCGTTATCGCGAGTTATTTCTTGTGGCGTGGGCAAAATATCAGTTTGCTTCGGTATGTTACTTTAAGTGTGTGCGTGGTTCTGCTGATTTGGCCGTTTTCAGCTTTGTCGAGCAGTTTTTGGTTGTCCTTTGGTGCATTGGGCGCTGTTTTCTATATCGCCTGTAATACTCAGCGCTCAGCTTCAAGCTTTACATTTATCGACTACGCACTCCAACTTATTAAGCTTCAACTGATGCTGACATTCCTTATCGCGCCTTCCTCGATGTTGTTTTTCAAAGGAGTCAGTTTAGTCTCTGTTTTCTACAACTTGTTCCTTTTGCCTTGGGTATCGATGGTGACGATCCCGCTGTTGTTTCTGGCAATGTTTCTAAGCTTAATATCGGAGTCAGTGTCTGGCGTGGTTGGTATAACAGCGCTAGACAATGATTTGGTCAGTCAGCTGTGGAAGTTAGTCGACTTATCGCTTGAGCCTCTCGTATTTAGTCTTCCTTTCTCTGAGCGATTTTGGATCCAAGTCGATAATCAGACGATTGCATTATCAGTATTCCTTATCTTGTTTTTGAGCTTTGTTAGTCGGTATTTCAAGCGAACATTATCGATATTGGTAACTGCAGTGTTTGTGCTGTGGTGGGAGTTCAGCAAACCCCAGCAAGACAAACTAACTATTGATATCTTGGATGTTGGGCATGGGTTGTCTTTGGTCTTGGAAAAGAACAATCAGATTGTTGTTTATGATCTTGGCAATGCGTGGCCAGGAGGCTCGGTTGTTGAGTCTTTGTTGATTCCTACTTTGAATCAGCGCGGGATTTATGAATTAGAAGGCCTGATTGTGAGTCATTTCGATTCTGACCATGCTGGTGGTTATCCGACATTACTTGAGAACTATACGCCAAAGTGGATAAGAACCAGTCAGAACATTATTCAAGAACGCCAATCTATCACTCAAGCCCCGTCTAATATTCAAACATGTACTATTGGAGAGGTTTGGAACTGGCAAGATGTTGTTTTTGAGGTGTTGTGGCCGCCTAAGCAAGTAAAGAGGGCGTATAACCCACATTCGTGTGTGGTCAAGATCTCAGATCATAGTGCTGATTTCTCAATGTTGCTCACTGGTGATATTGAACTGGTAAGTGAGTGGTTACTTGCTCGTGAAGGAGAACAGCTAAGGAGTGATGTTATGTTGGTTCCGCATCATGGCAGCGATTCGTCATCGATTAAGTCGTTTATTGAGGCGGTGTCTCCTCAGCTGGCGATAGCTTCTCTTGCCAAAGGCAACCAGTGGGGAATGCCGAGTGAGTTTGTTATTGAACGTTATCAGGAAGCGGGGAGTACTTGGCTAGATACTGGAGAAAGCGGACAAATAACCATCACTCTTAGCAAAGAAGGTTGGCAATATCATGCGATTAGAGAACAACAAGGCGGGCAGTGGTATAGGCAGATGCTCCGTAAGGGAGTAGAATAGATAGATTATTGTGAGAAAATTAAGCGATTCTATGTCAACACAAACAGATGAAACTACCTGGGTCACATTTAAAAGACTTTGGACTTATATTCGATTATATAAGGCCGGCCTAGGTGTTGCGGTAATTGCGCTTATTATAAATGCCGTTTCTGATACCTATATGATTTCCTTACTAAAGCCGTTACTTGATGAAGGCTTTGGTAATGCTGAATCTGACTTTTTACGTACACTTCCACTTATTATCTTTGCCATGATGTTCGTTCGTGGCGTCAGTGGCTTTGTTTCAACCTATTGCTTGAGTTGGGTCTCTGGCAATGTGGTGATGGAAATTCGTCGTAAGATTTTCAGCCATTTCATGCACATGCCTGTTTCTTTCTTCGATAAAGAACAGACAGGCGCATTGCTATCTCGAATTACTTACGATTCAGAGCAAGTGTCTGCAGCAACCAGTAAAGCGTTAGTCAGTATTGTCCGTGAAGGTGCAAGTATTATTGGCTTGTTGACGCTGATGTTCTGGAATAGTTGGCAGTTATCTTTGGTGTTATTTGCTGTAGCGCCTTTGGTTGCTTGGGCGATCAGTATCGTATCGAAGCGATTCAGAAAGATCTCTAAGAACATGCAAACTAGCATGGGTCACGTTGCTTCTTCAGCTGAACAAATGCTGAAAGGGCATAAGGTGGTTCTAACTTACGGTGGTCAAGATCTAGAAAAACACCGCTTTGATAAAGTTAGTAACCAAATGCGCCAACAAAGCATGAAGTTAATCACTGCTCAAGCGGCCGCTAACCCAATAATTCAGATGATTGCGTCTGTTGCCGTTGTGACTGTGTTGATCTTAGCTAGCTTTGACTCTATTCGAGCTGAGTTAACCCCCGGCACATTTACTGTTATTTTCTCTGCGATGTTCGGCTTAATGCGCCCATTAAAAGCACTAACTAGTGTAACGTCTCAGTTCCAACGCGGTATGGCAGCGAGTACAACTCTATTTGGTTTGATGGATCTAGATACTGAGCAAAACAAAGGGACGTTGAAGCCTGAATCTGTAACGGGTGAAGTTGCAGTAAAAGATGTCACGTTTACTTATGAAGGAGCAGAGAAACCAGCACTTGATAAGGTCAGCTTCAATATACCGAAAGGTAAAACAGTTGCGCTTGTTGGGCGTTCTGGCTCGGGCAAGAGTACCATTGCCAACCTATTTACTCGTTTTTATGATGTAGACTCAGGTTCAATTGAGCTTGACGGCCACGACATTCGTGATTACGAATTGAGAAACCTGCGGGAGCACTTTGCTCTTGTATCTCAAAATGTGCACCTATTTAATGATACGGTCGCGAACAACATCGCTTACGCCGCACACGATGAATATTCCCGCGAACAGATTGAACATGCAGCTAAACTTGCCCATGCGAGTGAGTTTATCGAAAACATGGAAAACGGTATTGATACGGTTGTTGGCGAGAATGGTGGTAATCTATCAGGTGGTCAAAGACAGCGAATTGCGATTGCACGAGCGCTATTGAGAGATGCACCAGTTTTGATTCTTGATGAGGCAACGTCTGCACTGGATACCGAGTCAGAGAGAGCGATTCAATCTGCACTAGAAGAACTGCAGAAAGACAAAACAGTATTAGTTATCGCACACCGACTCTCTACGATCGAGCAAGCTGATGAGATTCTAGTGGTTGATGATGGTCATATTGTAGAAAGGGGCGCACATGCTGAGCTAATCGCGCATGATGGTGCTTATGCACAATTACACCGAATTCAGTTCAGCGGATAAATTAGGTTTTGTTGTGATCGAAAAGATTTGGTTTAACAATCACCCGTTGAAATATCTTCTCTGGCCGCTATTGTGGCCACTGAGTCTGCTGTTCAAATTGATTAGTGGTCAACGTCGTGATGCTTACCTCTCTGGGAAGAAAGAGACCTACCGCCCGCCTTTACCTGTTATTGTTGTGGGCAATATTACCGCTGGTGGAAATGGTAAAACCCCGGTTGTGATTTGGTTAGTAGAAATGCTTCAGGCTCACGGCTTTAAACCTGGAGTTGTGTCTCGTGGTTACGGTGCAAAAGCACCAAGCTATCCGTTAGTGTTGAATGAAAATACGCCAGCAGAGCATTCGGGTGATGAACCTCGCTTGATTCGTAAGCGAACTGGTGCGCCAGTCGCAGTCGACCCTGTGCGAGCTAACGCAGTGAAAGCATTGCTGAGCAAAGGTGTTGATGTGATTATCACTGACGATGGCCTTCAGCATTACGCGCTTGAACGCGACATTGAATTTGCAGTTATCGACGGCGCAAGACGCTTTGGTAGCGAATGCCTAATTCCTTTAGGCCCGTTAAGAGAGCCTGTATCTCGTTTAGATGAAGTCGACTTTTTGGTTAACAATGGCGGTAAAGCGCATGGGCGAGAGTTCTCGATGTCTTTGCTTCCAAGCCAAGCGGTTAACCTAAAGACTGGTCAGAAAAGGTCTGTGGCAGAATTACAGAAGCTGGTTGCTTTTGCCGGTATTGGCCACCCACCGCGCTTTTTTAAAACATTGGAAGATCTTGATGGTGATGTGGTATTCACACAGGGTTTCGCCGATCATCAAGATTTTGATAAAGATGAACTTCATGCCTTAGCTAAGAAAGGTATGAATCTGATTATGACAGAAAAAGACGCTGTAAAATGCGAAGAATATGCTCAAGATAACTGGTGGTATCTTCCAGTTTCTGCGCAGTTCGATGAAGATTCGCAACAGCAAATTTTAAAAAGAATAAAAGAGGTTATGGAATACTATGGATCACCGTCTACTTGAGATCGTTGCTTGCCCTGTATGTAAAGGTAAACTAACTTTTGACAAGGATAAGCAAGAGCTTGTTTGTAAAATTGATCGCCTTGCTTACCCAATTAAAGAGGGTATTCCTGTTCTTTTAGAACCTGAAGCTCGCACCGTTTCTATGGATGAGGGTAAGTAATGTCTTATACGGTTGTTATACCTGCAAGATACCAATCGAGCCGTTTACCAGGGAAGCCACTTGCTGACATTGGTGGAAAGCCGATGATTCAATGGGTATACGAACAGTCAATGAAAGCGGGTGCCGATAACGTTATTATCGCTACCGACGACGCTCGAGTTGAAAAAGCGGCTAAAGCATTTGGCGCGACCGTTTGTATGACATCACCGAATCACGAATCGGGCACTGAACGCCTAGCTGAAGTGATTGAAGTTATGAATATTCCTGATGATCATATTATCGTGAATGTTCAAGGTGATGAGCCACTTATCCCACCTTCGATCATTAATCAGGTTGCCAACAATCTTGCTAACAGTACAGCTCCGATGGCAACGTTAGGTGTGGAAATCACTCATGCTGATGAAGTGTTTAACCCTAATGCCGTTAAAGTTGTAACCGATAAAGACGGTTATGCCTTGTATTTTAGCCGAGCAACCATCCCTTGGGATCGCGATGCTTACGCGAACAACGGTACTGCAGCGGAATCTCCTTTGCTTCGTCATATTGGTATCTATGCTTACCGAGCGGGTTTTATCAATACCTACATTAACTGGGAACCAAGCACTCTTGAACGTATTGAGTGCCTAGAGCAATTACGAGTACTTTGGTACGGTGAAAAAATCCACGTAGACGTTGCGGCGGAAGCACCTGCGGCTGGTGTTGATACGCCTGAAGACCTAGAAGCGGTTCGAGCTATTATTGGTTAAGCTTCTTTGAGCGAATTCTTGTTTGCTCTACAAAATGAAAAATCATGAGCCTTGCCTATTGCGAGGCTTTTTTCTATCTATCGAAAAGTGCGCTATCGAAAAGCGCGTGCGTGTCTTATTAGCCTAAGCAAACGGATATTGAGATAGTTGCATTGGTTTATGCATCATCAACACGGAATTATCTGAGATTTACCTCGCTCGAGTTCCAATTTTTCTCTATAATATGCCGCCTATAAAGTAGTGGCGAATCGCTAGTACAGAATAAAACTTACGACAAAACGTGGAGTAAAAGATGCCTTCTCAAAGCCCAGTGATTACGGTTGATGGACCAAGTGGTGCAGGTAAAGGTACCCTGTGTATGTTGCTAGCAGATAAGCTAGGCTTTCATCTTCTAGACTCAGGCGCGATCTATCGCGTATTGGCTTTAGCGGCAATTCACCATGGTGTGGATACTGAATCAGAGGATGCTTTAGTACCGCTTGCTACACACTTAGACGTGCAGTTTATTGCTGAAGGCGACTTAGTTAAGGTTATCCTAGAAGGTGAAGATGTGTCTGGTGAACTTCGTAAAGAAGAGACTGGCATGGCGGCTTCAAAAGTTGCTGCTTTACCTCGCGTTCGCGAAGCACTGCTTCGTCGTCAACGTGCATTCAGCGCTGCGCCTGGTTTGGTTGCAGATGGCCGTGACATGGGAACGGTTGTGTTTCCTGAAGCTGAAGCGAAAATATTTTTAGATGCAAGTGCTGAAGAGCGTGCGAGTCGCCGCCTTAAACAGTTGCAACAGAAGGGGTTAGATGTTAAATTTGACGACCTTTTGAGCGAGATCCAAGAGCGAGACGACCGAGATCGTAATCGCCCAGTGGCGCCACTTCGCCCTGCAGAGGATGCTCTAGTGCTTGATTCCACCTCAATGAATATTGAGCAGGTAGTAGAAAAAGCACTACACTATATTGAATCGAAACTGGCTGGGTAATTTCGCCGAGCTAGTACGAACGTTGGTCGCAAGGATGATGACCGGCGAATTTATCAACCCCATGCGGTAGGATACCCATGGACGTTTAATTATTGAAGATTAAATAATGACTGAATCTTTTGCTCAACTCTTTGAAGAGTTTCTATCTGAAACTGAATTCCAACAAGGCAGCATCGTTAAAGGTACTGTAGTAGCTATCGAGAACGGTTTCGTTCTTGTAGATGCTGGTCTTAAGTCTGAATCTGCTATCCCTGCTGAACAATTCAAGAACGCTGCTGGCGAACTTGAAGTTGAAGTTGGTGCTGAAGTAGACGTAGCTCTAGACGCTGTTGAAGATGGTTTCGGTGAAACTCAACTTTCTCGTGAGAAAGCTAAGCGTCACGAAGCTTGGATCGTACTTGAGAAAGCTTGCGAAGAAGCTGAAACTGTTGTTGGTATCATCAACGGTAAAGTTAAAGGCGGTTTCACTGTTGAACTTAACGGTATCCGTGCTTTCCTTCCAGGTTCTCTAGTAGACGTACGTCCTATCCGTGACACTGCTCACCTAGAAAACAAAGAGCTAGAGTTCAAAGTAATCAAGCTAGACCAGAAGCGTAACAACGTTGTTGTTTCTCGTCGTGCTGTTATCGAATCTGAAAACAGTGTTGAGCGTGACGAACTTCTTGAAACTCTACAAGAAGGTACTGAAGTTAAAGGTATCGTTAAGAACCTTACTGACTACGGTGCATTCGTTGACCTTGGCGGTGTTGACGGTCTTCTACATATCACAGATATGGCTTGGAAGCGCGTTAAGCACCCATCAGAGATCGTTAACGTTGGTGACGAAATCCTAGTTAAAGTTCTTAAGTTCGATCGTGAGCGCACTCGTGTTTCACTAGGTCTTAAGCAACTAGGCGAAGATCCATGGGTAGCAATCGCTAAGCGTTACCCAGAAGGTCACAAGCTTTCTGGTCGTGTTACAAACCTAACTGACTACGGCTGCTTCGTTGAAATCGAAGAAGGCGTTGAAGGTCTAGTACACGTTTCTGAAATGGATTGGACTAACAAGAACATCCACCCTTCTAAAGTTGTTAATGTTGGCGACGAAGTTGAGGTTATGGTTCTTGATATCGACGAAGAACGTCGTCGTATCTCTCTAGGTCTGAAACAGTGTAAAGCTAACCCATGGCAGTCATTTGCAGAAATGCAAGCTAAGGGCGACAAAGTTACTGGTAAGATCAAGTCTATCACTGACTTTGGTATCTTCATCGGTCTAGAAGGCGGTATCGACGGTCTTGTACACCTATCTGACATTTCTTGGAACGCTGCCGGCGAAGAAGCTGTACGTGAATACAAGAAAGGCGACGAAATCTCTGCTGTTGTTCTAGCAGTAGATGCAGAGCGTGAGCGTATTTCTCTTGGCGTTAAGCAAATGGAAAACGACCCGTTCAACGCATACGTTGCTGACAACAAGAAAGGTGTTCTTGTAAACGGTACTGTTACTGCAGTTGACGCGAAAGGCGCTACTATCGAGCTAATCGAAGGCGTTGAAGGTTACATCCGCGCTTCTGAAGTTTCTCGCGACCGTATCGAAGATGCATCTCTAATCCTAAGCGTTGGCGACAGCGTTGAAGCGAAGTTCACTGGTGTAGACCGTAAGAACCGCGTAATCAACCTATCTATCAAAGCTAAAGATGAAGCTGATGAGCAAGAAGCAATGGCTTCACTGAACAAGTCTGAAGAAGGCGCGTTCGGTAACGCAATGGCAGACGCATTCAAAGCTGCTAAAGGCGAATAATAGCTTCTCATTAAGAGAATTATAGCTATCTAGCCAAGAAAGGAGCCGTAAGGCTCCTTTTTTTTTGCTTATTTTTCCGATAGGTCTATAATTTCTAAAAAGAAAACCAACGAGGGTAACTATGACTAAGTCTGAATTGATTGAGAGACTGTGCGCTGAGCAAACGCATCTTTCTGCAAAAGAAATTGAAGACGCTGTAAAAGACATTTTAGAGCATATGGCTTCAACACTAGAAAGTGGTGATCGAATCGAAATTCGCGGTTTTGGCAGCTTTTCTCTGCATTATCGTGAGCCTCGTGTTGGACGTAACCCAAAGACTGGTGACAAGGTTGAGTTAGAAGGTAAATACGTTCCTCACTTCAAACCAGGTAAAGAGCTGCGTGAACGAGTAAACTCAGGAATGTAGCCTACTTATCGGAATTAAGAAAAGCGGCATACTATAATGTATGCCGCTTTTTTATGACCATAATATGGTGGTCTGATTAGTAATTTTCCTGCATAATCGTACAGCTAACCAACCAATGAGTGATGAACTATGAAAATTATAAAAATAGTCGCCGTTATCGCACTTTTCCTAATTGCACTGGCTTTAGGCTCTCAAAACCAAACAACTGTGAATTTCAACTATCTGCTAGCGCAAGGTGACTTCCACCTATCAAGTTTATTAGGTGTTGTATTCGTTTCAGGCTTCGCCCTTGCTTGGTTAGTCTTTGGTAATATGCACATGCGGTCTCAGCTAAAAATTCATCGCTTGAAGAAGCAACTCAATAAGCAATCAAAGCAGGTCCCTGCTGATACTAAAGCTTAAAGGCTATATTTGATGTTAGAGTTACTGTTCTTACTTTTGCCCATCGCAGCCGCTTATGGCTGGTATATGGGTAATCGTAACGCTCAGCAAGAAAAACAAAAGCAATCACACCAGATCTCCCGTCAATACGTGACGGGTTTGAACCTATTACTGTCAGATCAATCTGACAAAGCGGTTGATCACTTTATTGAACTGCTTCAAGTAGACAATGAAACCATCGATACTCACTTGGCTTTGGGCAACTTGTTCCGCTCAAGAGGCGAAGTCGACCGCGCTATTCGTATTCACCAAAATCTCATCTCTCGTTCGGGGCTTACCCTCGATCAGAAAAATCTCGCACTGCAACAATTAGCTAAAGACTACATGGTCTCAGGCTTCCTTGATCGCGCTGAAAAAATCTTTGAACAACTTGTAGAAGAACCTGACCATAAAGAGGGCGCTTTACAGCAGTTGGTGGCTATTTATCAGCAGACCCGTGAGTGGAACAAGGCTATCCATTACGGAAATATCTTAGTTAAGCTCGGCAAGAAAAAAATGAAGATGCGTGCCACAGTCGCGCATTTCTGGTGTGAGCTTGCAATGCAAGAACAAGCCGATGGTAATCGTTCTAAAGCGCTTCAGCATTTTAAGAAGGCGCTTTCTGAAGACCCTAAATGTGTTCGCGCAAGTATCGCACTAGGGAAGTTCCACTTAGCGAACGAAGATTACCAAAAGACAATTGATTGTCTTGAATCGGTACTTGAACAAGATATCGATTTTATCAGTGAGGTGTTGCCAACCCTTGCTGAGTGTTACCACAAGCTTGGACAAGAAGCTCAATTGGTCGAGTTCCTCAAAGCGTGTATTCAGAAGAAAGCCGGTGTATCTGCCGAACTGATGCTGGCGCAATTGGTTGCTCACCATGAAGATGTAGGCTCTGCTCAAGAGTTACTGACAAAGCAGCTTGTTAAAAATCCAACCATGAAAGGTTTTTATCGATTAATCGATTACCACCTAGCGGAAGCAGAAGAAGGCCGAGCAAAAGACAGCTTAACCACACTTCAATCTATGGTTGGTGAACAGCTTAAGGTTAAGCCTCATTACCGTTGTCGTCAGTGTGGTTTCTCGACACACTCTTTGTATTGGCACTGCCCTTCATGTAAAGGGTGGGGGACGATCAAGCCTATTCGTGGGCTTGATGGTGAATAGATTTGTGGTCACTTTAAGACCAAATTATTAATTGCAGCTTTCGGGCTGCATTTTTATGACTGTTATTTATCACCTGCTTAGGTGATTAGAAATTTTTAGAAAGTTAACTGCGTTAGGAGATGAAATGAACGACCAAAAAATCATTGTAGCCTTGGATTATGATAATCAAGCGGATGCGTTAGCCTTTGTCGATCGAATTGACCCAGCATCTTGCCGCCTAAAAGTGGGCAAAGAGATGTTTACCCTGTTTGGCCCTGAATTTGTTCGTGAATTACATAAGCGTGGTTTCTCAGTATTTTTAGACCTTAAATTCCACGACATCCCGAACACATGTTCAAAAGCAGTCCGTGCTGCCGCTGAACTGGGTGTTTGGATGGTGAACGTACACGCAAGTGGCGGTGAGCGTATGATGACGGCTTCTCGCGAAATCTTAGAACCTTATGGCAAAGATCGTCCACTGTTAATCGGTGTAACGGTACTCACCAGTATGGAGCAATCTGACTTAGCGGGTATCGGTCTGGATCTTGAACCACAACAACACGTGATGCGCTTGGCTTCTCTAACGAAAAACTCTGGCTTAGACGGTGTTGTATGTTCTGCACAAGAGGCTTCTTTGCTTAAAGGTGCACTTGGTCAAGAGTTCAAGCTAGTTACTCCAGGTATTCGTCCTGTCGGCGCAGATGTTGGTGACCAGAAGCGCATCATGACGCCTTCTAAAGCGATTGAATCAGGTTCAGACTACCTTGTTATTGGTCGTCCGATTACGCAAGCGATAGACCCTGCTGCTGTACTTGCAGAGATCAACGGTACGCTTGCTTAAGTCTATATTTGGATTGAGATATAAATAAAGAAGGCCAGCAAATTGCTGGCCTTAATTTTTTAGTCTGGATTAGTCTAAACTGGACTGAATGTTCTGTGTGGAGCCTAAACCGGAGCACCACTATGGAATTTGAAGTCGCTGTCTTCTGAAGTGATAAGATCAGCTTCTACTTGAGCAAAATGCGAAATACGCTCTGAAATATCTTTCCCTGCGATCTGTTCTGCTAGCTCAAGGTAATCTTGGTAGTGGCGAGCTTCTGAACGAAGTAGAGATACGTAAAACTTCTCCATGTCTTCTTCCAAGAAAGGAGCCAATTTAGCGAAGCGCTCACAAGAGCGAGCTTCAATAAACGCACCGATGATAAGCTTATCAACCAGAGCATCAGGCTCGTAAGTCTTAACTTGTTTGATCAAGCCCTTAGCGTAACGACCCGCCTCGATTGGCTGGTAAGTCACGCCTTTCTTCTCCATCAACTCCATGACTTGGTAGAAGTGATGCAGCTCTTCTTTGATCAGTAAAACCATCTTATCGATTAGGTCAGCACCGTAATTACAGCCTTCTTTCGCTGTGATTTGCTTGGATACGTTGCTTTTACCACGCAGAGACTCTAAGTCTCCGATACGACGGTAAGCAAATTGCTCGTATGGCAAAATCCATTCATTCAGTTGCTTCGCGCTTTCTTTATCGACGGCGTACTTGCGAATAAGGAATAAAGCACTCTGTGCCGCCTTAAGTTCACACAGCATGTGATCGCGTAGAATGATGTGAAGATTTTCTGGCTTTTTGGCTTCATCTATCCATGAATCTGGCGTTTCGGCTTTAAGAAAAGAGTGGATTGGAGCGAGTAATTCTTGATACATGGTCAGGGAAAGTTTGTTGATAATGCGGGGATTTTATCACAGCTCAAGAGATCTCCCTATACAGAGAAAGGAAATTCAACAGCTACTAAAAAGGCCGCCTATTTAATGTAAATAAGGCGGCCTTTAAGTGTTGAGTTAGACTGTTACCATTTCTTCTTCTGACCGAAGAGGGCATCCATATCGTCTTCTCGTTCTTTAGATTCCATCTGCTGCAAATCTTGAGCGTTTTTGTCTTGGCGTTTCTGGTCAAGCTCGTTAAGCATCTGTTGAAGCTTTTCTTTGGCTTGATTAGAGTACGAGTCGTTCTTAGTCGCCAAAGCATCAATACCTTTGCGTAATAGCTGAATCGCTGTTCCCGGTTGTCCGCGAGAAATCGAATCGTTTGCACGTTTGATAACATTTTCAATGTTAATACGGATTTGAATTGTTTCTAGGCGAGCATTTTCAACCACATAAGCTTGAGTCTCGAAACGGCCTTTATTGTGCTCGTTGCGCACCGTATCACGCAGGCGTTTAACTAACTTAAGCATCATGATCGCTTGCTTGTCACTACTTGGTACGCGGAAAGCGGTACTCTCGCCACCTTTGTAGTTCTCTTTTAGCTGAGTGATTTGTTGTTTTACGCTTTCAATGCGTTGGGCAAGCTGCTTATTTTTTGGATCGAGTTGATACATGTTTTCTAATGCATCAAGAATTCGATTGTTTAAGCATACAAGAAGATCTTGGCTAAACGGCATGTGATGAGCGTTGCCAATCAGTTCTTCTGTACCGTCAATAATGGTTAGATAACGAGAAGCTTCCTGTTTCTTCGCTGTTTCTACCTTAACTTTATATTGAAGCATGATGTTGTAGCCTAAAACTAACACCAAAAGAACGGCTACTAAGACGATTATTAAACCAATATTCATATATTTGAGTCTGCTTATTATTTTCTATAGCTAACTGGAGAGGATACACGATTCCATTGTGTATCGGCACTCGTAAATTGCAATTTCTGATTATCTCTTGTTGAGCGAAATCGGCAATCAAAACTTACCAACTAATGTATGAGAATGAGGGTTGGGTTGCAAAGCGTTAGTGATGTTTTTGTTTGTTAAGCTAGAAAAACTCAATTTTCCTGTCATTTTTGTGTTCGAAGCGTTATAACTATTAATTATATTACACGCGACTATAACGCTCTCTTTGCAAATAAGTTAGCACAGAAATGAGTAAAGGATTACGAGGTTAGATATGAAGTTACAGCAACTGAAGTACATTGTTGAGGTTGTAAACCATAACCTAAATGTTTCAGCTACAGCAGAGAGTTTGTACACATCTCAGCCTGGCATTAGTAAGCAAGTTAGATTACTTGAAGACGAACTAGGCATTCAGATTTTTGAGCGTAGCGGCAAGCATCTAACGCAGGTTACCCAAGCGGGTGAGGATATCATTCGTATCTCTCAAGAGATTTTGGCGCGCGTTGAAAGCATTAAAGCGGTGGCGGGTGAACACACACATCCAGAGATGGGTACATTGAATATTTCAACGACTCATACTCAAGCTCGTTATGCACTGCCTGATGTGATTAAAGGTTTCACGGCGCGCTATCCAAAAGTATCGCTTCACATGCACCAAGGTACGCCAAGCCAAATGTCAGAAGCCGTCGCTAAAGGTACAGCGAATTTTGCGATTGCAACGGAAGCGCTACACCTTTACCAAGATGCGATTATGCTGCCTTGTTACCACTGGAACCGTTCGATCGTCGTGACCAAAGATCATCCCCTGGCACAGAAGCGTAATATCACGATCGAAGATCTTGCGGCTTACTCTCTCGTGACTTATGTATTTGGTTTCACTGGCCGTTCTGAGCTTGATACCGCGTTTAACAAAGTAGGTTTAACACCGCGTGTTGTGTTTACTGCGACCGATGCAGACGTAATCAAAACCTACGTTCGTATGGGCATTGGTGTTGGTGTAATTGCAAGTATGGCTATTGACCACGAGCAAGATACTGATTTGGTTGCGATTGATGCGAGCCATCTATTTGGTGCGAGCACAACCAGCATTGGGTTTAGAAAAGGCACCTTCTTGCGTTCTTACATGTTTGATTTCATGGAGCGTTTTGCACCGCACTTAACTCGCCCTGTGGTTGAGCAAGCTATTTCTTTGAAATCGAACGAAGAGATCGAAGAGATGTTTAAAGATATCGAACTGCCAGTTCGTTAATCTCATCGTGTAAATTTTGATTCTTATTCGGCCTGTATTTGCAGGCCGTTTTTCTTTTGGGCTTTTAGTTTTCGTTTTCTTTATCGGGCCTTTCCATTTCGACCTCTTACCCCTACAATCCACGCATCATAGGGGGAAGCATGCATTCACGATTTAAAATACTCGATTCATTTTTGCTAGAGCACCAGATTTACTGGCGTTCAGAGCCTTTTCACCTATGCCAAACTCAACAGCAGCCGTGGAAAGAGGTCAATCGTCCACTCGTTGATTGGTTAGAAAGCTTAGATAATGAAAGCATTCAAACCTTAAAAGAGCAGCCTCAGCTTTTGATTGAGGAACTGACTCGTTTCCTACCTGAATTAGAAACTGCTACCCAAAACATCCAGTTCGATAACACTGCTTTGGTTGGTTTAGACCTCCCACGTGGTACTGCTGATGGTATTCCTGGCCGAAAGCTACATCAAATTGTCGCAATGGGCGAGGCTGCATTATGCCATCACCATGGCAAAGAGTGGCTCGAGTGGTGTTCTGGTAAAGGCTTTCTTGGTCGAATCCTATCTCAGCAATCGGATCAAAAAGTCACTAGCTTTGAATGGCAGCAATCGTTATGCGAAAGCGGACAAAAGATTGCGGATGACCAGAAGTTAGCGATGGATTTTGTTCAAGGAGATGCGTTTTCAGACAAGGCCGATGACGTGTTTAATTCGTACCAACATGCCGTGGCCCTTCATGCTTGTGGTGATCTTCATGTTGAGCTAGTTAAAAAGTCAGTGTCACATGGGCTACCAGCGGTCACTATTTCTCCTTGTTGTTATCATCTTATTCGAGACGAAAACTATCAAGCGATGTCTTCTATCGCGAAAAGCTCAGCATTAACGTTAAGTAAGAGCGACTTGAGAATCCCGCTTCAAGAAACCGTTACTGGTGGTGAAAGAGTAAAAAGACATCGTCAACTAGAGATGAGCTATCGTCTAGGCTTCAGCCAGTTGCTTAAGGCTGAACTTAACATTGACGAATACATTCCTGTACCGAGCATCAAAAAATCAGAGTTAGCTGAGGGTTTTGAATCTTTCTGCCGTTGGGCATCTGAAGTGAAAGAGCTATCGCTGGGCTCAGATATTGATTTTGACTCTTATTTGATTCAAGGCGAAGCGCTTTTCTGGGAAATGGAAAAGCTGAGTTTGGTTCAACAAGTCTTTAGACGACCATTAGAGATATGGCTGGCTTTAGATCGCGCTATCTATCTGCAAGAGCAAGGTTATGAAGCTACGATTGAAGAGTTCTGTGAACGCAGTATTACGCCAAGAAATTTATTGATTCATGGGGTTAAAATCGAGTGCTAGTGGTAAACTGTACTGTTACGTGTTTTTACGAACTAAATCTATTAATGCAAAAAAGCCAGCGCGACATAATGTCGTACTGGCTTTTTGTTTAATGTGTATGAGTTAACTGAACGCTTCAACGAGAAGATTATTGCGTTCAGTTAGTCATTACATCATTAGTTAAACATTGCGATTGCTTCTGCTGGGTCTACGTATTCAAGGTCAAAGCTTTCTGCAACTTCTTTACAAGTTACTTTACCGTGAATAACGTTTAGACCTTCTAGGAAGCCTTCATCAGATAGAAGTGCTTCGCGGTAGCCTTTGTTCGCTAGCTTAACAATGTAAGGAAGTGTTGCATTGTTTAGTGCGTAAGTTGAAGTACGAGCAACAGCGCCAGGCATGTTTGCAACACAGTAGTGAACTACGTCATCAACAATGTAAGTTGGGTCTGCGTGAGTGGTTGCGTGAGAAGTCTCGAAACAACCGCCTTGGTCGATTGCAACATCAACAACTGCTGAACCTGGCTTCATCTTAGCGATGTGCTCTTTTGTAACCAATTTTGGAGCTGCTGCGCCAGGAATTAGTACTGCACCAATTACTAGGTCTGCTTCTAGAACATGCTTCTCAATGGCGTCTTCAGTAGAATAAACCACTTTTGCGCGACCTTGGAATTCTTCATCAAGTCGACGCAGTGTATCTACGTTACGGTCAAGAATTGTAACATCAGCGCGAAGGCCTACAGCCATACGTGCTGCGTTAGCACCTACAACACCGCCACCAACAACAACAACTTTTGCTGGTTCAACACCTGGAACGCCACCAAGAAGAAGACCACAACCACCGTTAGATTTCTCTAATGTTTGTGCACCTGCTTGAATAGACATACGACCCGCTACTTCAGACATTGGTGCTAATAGTGGCAAGCGACCCATATTATCTGTTACAGTCTCATAGGCTACGCAGACAGCTTTGCTCTTGATAAGCTCTTCAGTTTGTGGAAAATCTGGTGCAAGGTGTAAATAGGTAAATAATATTTGCCCTTCGCGAAGCATAGCTCGCTCGACAGCTTGAGGTTCTTTAACCTTTACAATCATCTCTGCTTTCGCGAAAACGTCAGCAGCAGTAGGAAGAATGGATGCGCCTACAGCGATGTAATCATCGTCTGAAAAACCGATACCAGTACCGGCATTGGTTTCTACAAAAACTTGGTGGCCGTGTGAGATTAGTTCTCTCACGCTAGCTGGGGTCATACCAACGCGGTATTCGTGGTTCTTGATTTCCTTAGGTACGCCAATGATCATCCTGACTCCTCATTTTATTTTGGTTGTTTTATCTATGTGTAGGGTAATTCTGTCGAATTAATATCTAGTATAGATAGGTTTAGATAAAATTTGATACTGAATATTAAAAAGTTGTAGTATATTTTTTTGCAAGGAAGTAATAAGGTGGAATAAAAAATGGCAGACAATTATAAGAAGCCGTCCAAGGAACTAGATCGTATTGACCGCAACATTCTTAATGAGTTGCAAAAAGACGGTCGTATCTCAAACGTTGAACTCTCAAAACGAGTAGGACTTTCTCCAACTCCATGTCTTGAACGTGTTCGTCGTTTAGAACGTCAAGGTTACATTACTGGGTACACAGCGTTGCTGAACCCACAGTACCTTGATGCTTCACTTTTAGTGTTTGTTGAAATTACGTTGAACCGTGGTGCGCCAGATGTGTTCGAACAATTCAACACCGCTGTGCAGAAACTGGATGACATCCAAGAGTGTCATTTAGTGTCGGGTGATTTTGACTATCTTCTAAAAACACGTGTATCTGATATGGGTGCTTATCGTAAGCTACTGGGTGATACGTTACTTCGTCTACCGGGCGTAAACGACACTCGAACTTACGTAGTAATGGAAGAAGTGAAACAAACCAATCAACTTGTGATTAAAACTCGTTAGTCACAATTGGTGAAATGAAAGAAAGCGGACATTTGTTCCGCTTTCTTGCTTTCTGGAATTGGGTTTTTCTGTTTGATATGGTTAAATCAACAGTAGTTTCATTGAAACGAGCGGCTTTGGCCGCTCGAGATGTTTTTATCCCGTTTAATTATTAAGTTGGTTTATGTTCAAGCAGAGCAGTAATAAAGTAGAAACAATCATTAAAACGAGTGAAGAGCCTCAGTCTCCTCGTTTGAGTGGTTCTCAACGTCTCAAAGAGTGCAGTCTGATTCTCGGTGTTCTCTTCTCTATTCTACTTGCCGTTGCGTTATTAACTTTTAGTCCTGCAGACCCATCATGGTCGCAAACGGCGTGGGGTGGTGACATTCAAAATGCGGGTGGCTACCTAGGTGCTTGGTTGGCGGATACGCTTTTCTTCGTATTTGGTTCTTTGGCTTACCCTTTGCCTATCTTAGTGACGGTTGCTGCGTGGGTATTATTCCGCAAACGTAATGAAGACGAGCAGATCGACTTCATGCTGTGGGGCACTCGCTTACTTGGCCTGACTATCCTAATTCTTACGAGTTGTGGTTTAGCGGATATCAACTTTGACGACATCTGGTACTTTTCATCCGGTGGCGTAGTGGGCGACGTCTTAACAAGCCTTGCTCTTCCAACGTTGAATGTTCTTGGTAGTACGCTGGTTCTTCTTTTCTTATGGGGGGCTGGCTTTACTCTATTAACCGGTATTTCTTGGTTAAGTATTGTGGAATGGTTGGGTGAATGTGCCATCAAATTCTTCACGTCTGCTGTTAATAAGGCTCGTGGACAAGACCAAGAGCTGCTTGAGCCTCAATTAAGAGAATCAGCAGACCGCGATTTAATCGAAGAACGTCATCACCAGCATCAAGCGCCAACTTACCGCGATGTTCCTGCTATAGAAGGCAACAAAGAATCAACAGAGCATGATCCGCTAGATCCTGCGATGAGTTTTTCTGCGACCAATGATTCGTCAGACGTGGCGACAAATGCGCGAGACAATGCTGCATCGCCGAAGCGTCATTACAATATTCATATGCCTGTCGATGCTCCTGCGAAACAAGAAGCTCCTGTTCATGAAGAACTACAGGTTCAGCCTCAAGCGGTAATTGAATCAGAGCAACCGATCCCTGCAGCGCCTGTTTACCAAGCGCCAGAAGAGCCGTTAGAAGAAGGTATTGAGCGCTCTAAACAATTGAATGCAACAATAGAACAGCTAGAAAATGCGGCCATTTATGAAGGTGATCTAGCGGAACAAGATCAGGTCGACGCGCATGATTCTCAGGTTGCTTACCAACAATACATGCAGAACGAACAACCAGAAGTTAGCCCTGCTCATGCTGACCTTAGAAGTGCTGAACCAGAATTTGATAGGCCACCACAAGTAAATGGCGAATTTGGTTCTGAAGATGTTCAACCTGAATCTTTATACGCTTCACCTATGGGCGAGCCAGAAGCAACCGTGGAAGACGATTTCTCTGCACAACCTTCACCGTTTGATGTTACGGAAGAGCAAAGCTACCAACAGGGCTCAGAGCTTGAATCAGAACAGGCTGAAGCTGAATTAGCTGACGCAGCATTAATCGAAGAACAGTTTGAACCTTTCCCTTATCAAGAAGAACATTCAGAACCTGAACAGCCAACAGCACAAAACCTAGAGCCAACTGTTGATCTTCCTTGGGAAGAAGTAACGGAAGAAGAACCTGCGCATCAAGATCAAGATCAAGATCAAGATGTCGCCGCATTCCAAAGCATTGTTTCTGAAGCCCAAGCGAATATGGCAGCGGCGCAGAATCCGTTCTTGGTTCAACAAGATGTTAATTTACCTAAGCCTGCTGAGCCATTACCCACGCTTGAATTGTTATTCCACCCTGAAAAGCGTGAAACCTTTATTGACCGTGATGCGCTAGAGGCAATTGCTCGTCTTGTTGAATCTAAGCTAGCGGACTACAAGATCAAAGCAGACGTTGTCGACATTTTCCCAGGTCCAGTAATCACTCGATTCGAACTTGATCTGGCTCCAGGTGTGAAAGTAAGCCGTATTTCTGGCCTTTCTATGGACTTAGCGCGTTCGCTCTCTGCATTGGCAGTACGTGTCGTAGAAGTGATTCCGGGTAAACCTTATGTTGGCTTAGAACTGCCGAATATGAGTCGCCAAACGGTATTCTTCTCAGACGTGGTTGCTAGCCCTCAGTTCCAAGAAGCGAAATCGCCAACGACAGTGGTTCTAGGACAAGACATCGCTGGTGAAGCCGTTATTGCTGATCTATCGAAAATGCCTCACGTTCTGGTTGCAGGTACAACCGGTTCTGGTAAGTCGGTAGGTGTGAACGTAATGATTCTGAGTATGCTTTACAAAGCATCACCGGAAGATGTTCGCTTCATCATGATCGACCCGAAAATGCTTGAGCTATCGGTTTATGAGGGTATTCCTCATCTATTGTCTGAAGTGGTAACCGACATGAAAGATGCGTCGAACGCCCTTCGTTGGTGTGTTGGCGAGATGGAACGACGTTATAAGCTGATGTCAGCATTAGGCGTTCGTAACATTAAAGGTTACAACGATAAGCTTAAGATGGCAGCGGAAGCGGGTCACCCAATTCACGATCCACTGTGGAAGCCGGGCGACAGCATGGACCCAGAAGCGCCATTGCTTGAGAAACTGCCTTACATTGTGGTTATCGTTGATGAATTTGCCGACCTAATCATGGTGGTTGGTAAGAAGGTTGAAGAACTGATTGCACGTTTGGCACAAAAAGCACGTGCGGCGGGTGTTCACTTGATCCTAGCGACGCAACGTCCATCAGTGGATGTTATTACTGGTCTTATTAAAGCGAACATTCCAACCCGTGTGGCCTTTACGGTATCAACTAAAACGGATTCACGAACTATCCTTGACCAAGGTGGTGCGGAATCACTATTGGGCATGGGTGATATGCTTTACTTGCCTCCTGGTTCTAGCCATACAACTCGTGTTCACGGTGCCTTTGCATCTGATGACGATGTACACGCAGTCGTGAATAACTGGAAAGCGCGTGGTAAGCCAAACTATATTGATGAAATCACCAACGGCGAACAAACCCCAGAAACCTTGCTTCCGGGTGAGAAGATGGAAGGTGATGAAGAGGTCGATCCTCTGTTTGATCAAGTGGTAGAACACGTTGTTCATTCACGTCGTGGCTCAGTTTCAGGCGTACAGCGTCGATTCAAGATTGGCTACAACCGTGCTGCACGTATTGTCGAGCAACTTGAAGCTCAAGGTATCGTAAGTGCTCCAGGTCATAACGGTAACCGAGAAGTCTTAGCACCAGCGCCACCAAAAGATTAGTTCCGGTAGGAACTCATAACTATTCAGTCGGTCAAATCGAAAATATGACCGACTTATGTTCTAACAGGATTATTGATGAAAAAAGTATTCGCACTTTTATTTATGAGCTTCTCAGTGTTTGCTTCTCCGAAAGAAGAGTTGAGTAGCCGCTTGGCATTAAACGCAGGCTTCAGCGCTGACTTTAAACAAGTCGTGACCAGCCCTGATGGTGATGTTGTCATGGAAGGCGAGGGCACGGTAGAGATTGCTCGCCCTAGCTTATTCCGCTGGGAAACCACTTTCCCTGATGAAAACCTATTGGTATCTGATGGCCAAAGCTTGTGGTACTACAGCCCGTTCATTGAGCAAGTGAGTATTTATTGGCAAGAGCAAGCGACATCGCAAACACCTTTTGTCTTGCTTACACGTAACCAAGAAAGCGATTGGGATAACTACAACGTCGCGCAAACAGGTAACCAATTTACACTAACACCAACGGCAGCGGACTCTAATCAGGGTGACTTCCAGATTAATATCACCGAGAAAGGCATTGTTCAGGGCTTTAATGTGATTGAACAAGACGGTCAAAAAGGTGAGTTTACCTTTAGCAATGTTGACTTGGGTAAACCTGCAGCAGACCGTTTTACTTTTGTGGCGCCGGAAGGTGTCGAGGTCGACGACCAAAGAAACTGATCTAAAGAAGCAGATCGTTTGGTAGTACGTCGATAGGCATTAATGCCATCAACGAATCAAGAGATTGCAATTGAGTAATTACAGCTTAGATTTTGCGGGGGACGAAGATTTTCGTCCCCTTGCTGCTCGTATGAGACCGGAAACTGTCGAACAGTATATCGGTCAGCAGCATATATTAGGCCCAGGTAAACCACTTCGCAGAGCATTGGAAGCGGGTCATATCCACTCGATGATTTTGTGGGGGCCTCCGGGCACCGGTAAAACGACGTTAGCCGAAGTAGCGGCAAACTATGCGAATGCAGAAGTTGAACGCGTATCGGCGGTAACTTCGGGCGTAAAAGACATTCGTATTGCGATTGAAAAAGCGCGTGAGAACAAGCAAGCAGGGCGCAGAACCATCCTGTTTGTGGACGAAGTCCATCGCTTTAACAAAAGTCAGCAGGATGCTTTTCTGCCTCATATCGAAGATGGTACCGTGACCTTTATTGGTGCGACGACAGAAAACCCTTCTTTTGAGTTGAACAACGCTTTGTTGTCACGTGCGCGTGTCTACAAACTGACTTCTCTCAATACCGAGGATATTTCCCTCGTCATCCGCCAAGCGATTGAAGATAAGCAACGTGGGTTAGGTGATGTGCCTGCTGATTTTGCTGATAATGTTTTAGATCGCCTTGCAGAACTGGTTAACGGCGACGCGCGTATGTCGCTTAATTATCTTGAACTGCTGTATGACATGGCAGAAGACAACGATAAAGGTGAGAAATCGATAACCTTGCAGCTGTTGGCTGAAGTGGCCGGTGAGAAAGTCGCTCGTTTTGATAATAAAGGCGATATTTGGTATGACCTAATATCTGCAGTTCATAAGTCAATTCGTGGTTCAAACCCTGATGCGGCTTTATATTGGTCGGCACGCATGATTGCGGCAGGTTGCGATCCTCTGTATATCGTTAGACGCTTGCTGGCGATTGCTTCTGAAGATATTGGCAATGCTGACCCTCGCGCAATGCAAGTCGCGATGTCGGCTTGGGATTGTTTTACACGTATTGGTCCTGCTGAAGGGGAGCGTGCGATTGCACAGGCGGTTGTTTATCTCGCGTGTGCACCAAAGAGTAACGCCGTTTATACAGCTTGGAAGCAAGCGTTAACAGACGCGCACAATCTGCCTGAATATGAAGTCCCTCATCATTTACGGAATGCCCCCACAACTTTGATGAAGGACATGGGCTACGGGCAAGAATACCGTTATGCTCATGACGAACCTGGAGCCTACGCGGCTGGGGAAAAGTATCTGCCTCCTGAAATGGGAGAGAAGCAATACTATTTCCCAACAAAACGAGGCTTAGAGACCAAAATTGGCGAGAAGCTAGATTATCTGGCGGATTTGGACGCAAAAAGCCCACAAAAACGCTATGAAAAGTAGTCTTTTTTGGATATCGTTACCTAGTCATAAAAATTCAATTAAATCGTTAGGAATTGGTCGAAATAGCACCAGTTTTAGGGGTTTAGCAGTGATTCAGTAGCAAACTACTGAATATTCAAATAACTAAAGCATAGGATTAGCAATGCTGGATTCTAAATTACTTCGAGCTGAGCTGGATGAAACAGCGGCAAAATTAGCACGTCGAGGCTTCACCCTTGATGTAGAGACAATTCGTGAACTTGAAGAAAAACGTAAGTCCCTTCAGATGAAAACTGAAGAGCTACAAGCGTTACGTAACTCTCGATCGAAGTCCATTGGTCAAGCGAAAGCAAAAGGCGACCATGAAGAAGCTGAGCGTATCCTTGCAGAAGTAGGCAACTTAGGCGCAGAACTAGACCAAGCTAAAGTAGCATTGGCTGATCTTCAATCTGAGCTAGAAACGATCACAATGTCTATTCCTAATCTACCTGATGCAGAAGTGCCAGATGGTAAAGATGAAGACGACAACGTAGAAGTTTCTCGTTGGGGTCAACCTAAGGCTTACGACTTTGAAGTGAAAGATCATGTAGATCTTGGCGAAATGTCTGGCGGTCTTGATTTTGCTAGCGCAGTTAAAATCTCTGGTTCTCGTTTCATCGTGATGAAAGGCAAATTCGCACGCCTACACCGTGCTATTGCTCAGTTCATGCTGGACCTTCACACTGATGAGCACGGCTACACAGAAATGTACGTACCGTACCTAGTGAACCACGATAGCCTTTACGGTACTGGTCAACTTCCTAAGTTCGGCGAAGACTTGTTCCACACAAGCCCGCTAACTGAGCAAGTAAGTGATGTGCCTCTTAAGACTCTATCGCTTATCCCTACTGCGGAAGTACCGGTAACGAACATGGTTCGTGACACGATTACTGATGAAGCTGAACTGCCACTTAAGATGACAGCTCACACGCCATGTTTCCGTTCTGAAGCGGGCTCTTACGGTCGTGACACTCGTGGTCTTATCCGTATGCACCAATTCGACAAAGTTGAACTAGTACAAATCACTAAGCCAGAAGACTCAATGGCAGCACTTGAAGAGCTAACAGGTCACGCTGAGAAAGTACTTCAACTTCTAGAGCTTCCTTACCGTAAAGTGATTCTATGTACAGGTGATATGGGCTTCGGTTCTGCGAAAACTTACGACTTAGAAGTATGGGTTCCAGCACAAGAGACTTACCGTGAGATTTCTTCTTGTTCAAACATGTGGGATTTCCAAGCGCGTCGTATGCAAGCTCGTTTCCGTCGTAAAGGCGAGAAGAAACCTGAACTTGTACACACACTAAACGGTTCTGGTCTTGCTGTTGGTCGTACTATGGTTGCTATTCTTGAGAACAACCAAGAAGCTGACGGTCGTATTGCTATCCCAGCTGTACTTCAGCCATACATGGGCGGCGTAACGCACATCGGTTAATCGTTCGACGATTTAGTGAGTTCATAAATTATTGAAAACCCAGCCTATTGGCTGGGTTTTTTATTATCTGAAAAATATATTGGTGCGTTCGTTGACTACTTTCACCTAAATATTATTACGAAAAAGTAATAGTGTTTTATTATTTTTGCATATTATTACTTAATTGTAATGTGGCTATAATGTCCTCTTACCGCGGTAGGTAAAGATTTTCTCGTTTATGTACAGAGGAGGGCTTATGGCCGTAGGATGGGCTGGAGACGATAGTGTCAGCCAGCAAATACAAAATACCATTGATGATGAGATCTCTCGTGTAAGAGGAAACCTTCGAGGTGGTGAGAGTTTGCGTTATTGTGATGAGTGTGGTGATGAGATACCGGAACAAAGACGACTCGCGATCAAAGGCGTTCGTTTGTGTATCGAATGTCAGTCAATATTAGAGCATGACGCACATCGACATTCATTGTTTAACCGTCGAGCAAGTAAAGATAGCCAATTACGTTAAACTGACGGTTACCTTCAAAACAGTTAAGGCCTTACTTTTATGTAAGGCCTTTAAGTTTAATTAAGTGATTTATTATTGAAGATATATAGAAATAATCATCGCTCTTGTTCAGAACAATAAACGCATTATTTAATTACTATTTAAAGCAATGAGCATTTTGTAATGCAGTGTCGATAGCAGCGACCAATTGCTCAATATGTTGTGGTTCGCTAATAAACGGAGGCATCATATAAATTAACCTTCCGAACGGACGAATCCAAACACCTTGCTCAACAAAATGAGCTTGAATGGTTTCCATATCGACAGGTGTGTGTGTTTCAACAACGCCAATCGCTCCTAGCCAGCGTACGTCTTTTACAAGATCATGCTCTCGTAAAGGTGGCAGTAATTCAGAGAAGAGCTGTTCGATCTGTTGAGTCTGATTTTGCCAATCGCCTCGCTCTATGATCGACAAGCTTGCCGCACCGACTGCACAAGCTAATGGGTTCCCCATAAAGGTTGGCCCGTGCATAAAGCAGCCCGCTTCACCGCCACATACCGTATCAGCGACTTCTTTGCTCGCCAGTGTTGCTGAAAGGGTCATGTAGCCACCAGTCAGCGCTTTGCCGACACATAAAATATCAGGTTGAACATCGGCATGTTCACAAGCGAACAGTTTGCCTGTGCGGCCAAACCCGGTAGCAATCTCATCCAAGACCAGCAATACGTTGAATTCATCACACAGCAATCGAACCTGTTTTAGGAACTCAGGGTGGTAGATGCGCATACCGCCAGCACCTTGGACAATTGGCTCCAAGATCACGGCTGCGACTTCTTGATGATGTGTTGCTAGCTTTTCACGGAAGCTGTTTATGTCGTTAGCGTCCCATTGTTCCCAAAAACCTGTTTTCGGTGAATCTGCAAAAATGTGTTCAGGCAAAAAGCCTTTGTAGAGGCTGTGCATCGAGTTGTCCGGATCGGTCACCGACATCGCAGCGAACGTGTCACCGTGATAACCATCTCTCAGCGTTAAGAATTTAGAGCGAGGTTGTCCTTTCGCATGCCAAAATTGAAGTGCCATTTTCAGGCTCACTTCTACGGCAACTGAGCCTGAATCGGCCAAGAATACATGTTCAAGATTACTTGGTGCTAGGTTGAGAAGCTTCTTACATAAATCGATAGCCGGCTGGTGGGTGATGCCACCAAACATTACGTGTGAAACCTTATCGATTTGGCTGTGCGCAGCTTTATTTAAGACCGGATGATTGTATCCGTGGATTGTTGACCACCAAGAAGACATACCATCAATAATTCGATTTCCGCCCTCTAGTTCTAGGTAAACGCCGTCTGCATTGGTGACTGGGTAGCAGGTCAGAGGTGTTAACGTTGATGTGTAGGGATGCCAGATATGCTGGCGATCAAAGGCGAGATCCATAGTAACTTCCATTCTTGGTGTGATTAAAAAATAACCAGATGTAAACTTTTGATATTATCAATGTGTTGACAGTCTAAAGCTTGTCGGTAGACTAGCCAAGCATAAATGCAAACTCTAGACGCAGAGTTGTAACATCAAAAAAATAAAAAAAAGGATCGACACGTGGAAGTTCGTCATGACTGGACAGTTGCTGAAGTAACAGCGCTGCTTGAAAAACCGTTTATGGATTTAATGTTTGAAGCTCAAGTCGTTCATAGACAGTACCAAGAGCACAACCACGTGCAGGTGAGTACGCTTTTGTCGATAAAGACAGGTGCTTGTCCTGAAGATTGTAAGTACTGCCCTCAAAGTGCTCACTACCGAACGGATGTCGACAAAGAACGCTTAATGGAAGTTGAGCGTGTTTTGGATGCAGCGCAAAAAGCCAAGAATGCGGGCTCAACTCGTTTTTGTATGGGCGCTGCATGGAAAAACCCGAAAGAACGCGATATGCCTCACCTAACTGACATGATCAAAGGTGTGAAAGGCATGGGTCTAGAAACCTGTATGACACTGGGCATGTTAACGCCGGATCAAGCAGGTGAGCTAGCCGACGCAGGTTTGGACTACTACAACCATAACCTTGATACGTCTCCAGAGTTTTACGGCAGCATTATTACCACTCGTACTTACCAAGATCGTTTAGATACGCTATCTCACGTGCGTGATGCCGGAATGAAGATCTGTTCTGGTGGCATCATCGGTATGGGCGAAAGCACCAATGACCGCGCAGGCCTTCTTGTAGAACTGGCGAACCTTCCAGTACACCCTGAAAGTGTACCAATCAACATGCTTGTAAAAGTGAAAGGCACACCGATGGAAAACGTCGATGATGTCGAGTCTTTCGACTTCATTAAGTTGATTGCGATTGCTCGTATCATGATGCCAATGTCAGCGGTTCGTCTATCTGCAGGTCGCGAGAATATGAATGAACAGATGCAGGCGATGTGCTTCATGGCTGGCGCGAACTCTATCTTCTACGGTTGTAAGCTACTGACTACGCCAAACCCAGATGAAGACACGGACATGCAGCTGTTTAAGAAGTTAGGCATCAACAGCCAACAAGTGGCTCAGAAGCCTGATGAAATTCAAGAAAACGAACTGTTAGATCAAGTAGTGGAGCGCGTTGCTGCTCGTCCAACGAAAGATGACATGTTCTACGATGCCACTGTTTAAATCCCGTATCAAAGATGCCCTTGTTCAACGCCGTGAGCAGGGGCTAACTCGTCAACTTAAAGTGCTCGAAAACAGTAATGGTCCTTTGCTTAATTGCGAAGGTTCTCGCTTTATTAATTTTTCGAGTAATGATTACCTAGGCTTGGCGAACGACCCTGAATTGGTAGAGGCGTGGCAAGCGGGGCTTTCCCTTTATGGTGCTGGCAGTGCGGCATCGCCATTGGTCACGGGTTTTAGTCCTGCTCATAGAAATTTAGAAGCTCAGCTGTGTGAATGGTTGGGCTTTGAACGTGCGATTCTCTTTAGTTCTGGTTTCAGTGCGAACCAAGCCTTGTTGTTTTCTCTGCTCGAAAAAGACGACTCTCTGCTGCAAGACAAGCTTAATCACGCCTCTTTGATGGAAGCGGGGATGCTTTCTCATGCAACCATGAAACGCTTTAAACACAACGACACGCAGCATCTAGAGTCTCTATTAAGCCGATCTCTACAATCCTTGGTCGTCACTGAGGGCGTATTCAGCATGGACGGCGATCAAGCGCCTCTCAGCCAGATATCTAACCTGACTCATCAATACGACAGTTGGTTGGCGGTTGATGATGCCCACGGTATCGGCGTATTAGGTGATAAAGGAGCTGGGAGTTGCAGTGCAGCACAAATCTCCCCCGATATTTTGGTGGTGACCTTTGGCAAAGCATTTGGCGTTTCTGGTGCTGCGATTCTTTGTTCGTCAGAAGTGGGTGATTACTTAACTCAGTTTGCTCGTCATCATGTGTACTCGACGGCGATGCCACCTTCACAAGCGGTGGCTTTATCTCATGCCTGTAAGATGACTCAAACTCAAGAGTGGCGCCGAGAAAAGCTGACTGAGTTAGGGTCTCTCTATGCAGAGCAGGTGAGCGGCTTGAAAGGCTTTGTGGATACTCAGACTCCGATTAAGCCATTTGTGATAGGTGAAGCACAAGCGGCATTATCAATAGCTGAAGAGTTAAAGCAAAACCAAGTTTGGGTGACCGCAATAAGGCCGCCAGCCATACCTGCTGGAACTGCTCGATTACGAATCACGTTAACAGCTAACCATAGCCCAAAACAGATTCTCCAGTTAACCAGGTCGTTGCATCAAGCCATTGAACGAAACATCGACTTAAGCACTGAACCGGGTATCCATCCAAGCTTTGAATCAAATAAAGAGGCTCAGTAAATGTCACAAGAAGCAGTAGTGCATAATTACGTTGGCCAAGATAAGAGTGCGATTGCCGAAGCCTTTGGTAAAGCGGCAACAACCTATGACAAACACGCTGAATTTCAACGCGATGTTGGCCACCGATTACTGGATAAATTACCCAGCGATCTGTCAGGCTTTAAGGTGCTGGATCTAGGTTGTGGTACTGGCTATTTCTCCGAGCAACTTGTAAAACGAGGCGCCGAAGTGGTTTGCGCTGATCTTTCTGTTGGAATGCTAGCAACAGCAGAGAAGCGGTGTGGTGCATCTGTATCTTTATATCAACAAGCCGATGCCGAACAATTGCCGTTTGAAGATGGGTGCTTTGACATCGTTTTCTCTAGCCTTGCGTTGCAATGGTGTGACGATTTGTCGTCGCCTTTGAGAGAGATGAAGCGTGTTACAGCGGCTGGTGGGCGTGTTATTTTCTCAACTTTGCTTGATGGGTCGCTGTTTGAACTGAAAAAGTCGTGGTCCAAAATTGACGCACATCAACACGTTAACCATTTTATTACAATCAATCAGGTAAAAATTGCGTTAGCGCAATCTAGCTGTACCGTTCATCAACTAGACTTGCCCACCATCACCGTTTGGTACGACACTGCGTTTGAACTGATGCGCGACCTTAAAGGTATCGGCGCTAATCACGTAAGTGGTCGCTCACAAGGTTTAACAAGTCGTCGCATGTTGCAGCTTGTTGATCGGGAATATCGAGAGTTTAAGAACCATCAAGGTTTCTTACCAGCAACATATCAAGTTTGTTTAGGGGTTATTCAATTATGATTGATGCATTATTCATTGCAGGTACGGATACCGAAGTGGGAAAAACTGTGGTTTCAAAAGCGATTCTTCAAGCTTTGGCCGCACAAGATTTATCAACAATTGGTTACAAGCCAGTTGCTGCAGGGAGTGAAAAATCCCCTGAAGGACTACGTAATAGTGATGCACTGCATCTTCAAGAAGCGGCGACGCAAGATATTGCTTACGAAGACGTCAATCCATACGCGTTGTTGCTACCATCATCGCCTCACATCGCTGCTAAGCATGATGGTGTTGTAATTGATGAGGCGGTATTATCAGCGAAGCTAGAAGAGCATAAGAAAAACTCTGACATCGTGTTAGTTGAAGGTGCTGGTGGTTGGCGAGTCCCGGTTTCAGACGATGAATATCTTTCTAGCTGGGTTAAAAAAGAGCAACTGCCAGTGGTACTGACTGTGGGTATTAAACTTGGTTGTTTGAGCCACGCTCTATTAACGGCAGAAGCGATTCGTGCTGATGGCCTAAACCTAGTAGGTTGGGTCGCAAACCGTATCAATCCAGGTACTGAGCACTACGCAGATATTATTGCGATGCTTGAAGATAAGTTAGGTGCACCTAAGTTAGGTGAAATCCCTTACGTCCCAAAAGCGAAGTCTAAAAACATTGGTAAGTACATTGATGTGCAGCCTTTGCTTGCGCTTTAATTACCACGTTATGTACTAAATAAGAAAAGGGCTGCGATTGCAGCCCTTTTGCTATTTTAAGCCTTTAGACCTTGAGTTGATAAACAACCGGTCTTTTAATAAACAAGCTTAGAACTAATGTTCTTTAGTCAGTCCCATTAAAGCTTGCTGAGTTTCTGTGATTTTTGTCTGTGCCGTTTGCGGTGTTAGGATTCCAACCTGCTTTTTCGCTTCTTCTTCAGTAATCCCTAGGTGACAGCACAGTAAATCGATAGCCATTTGAGTGTTAGTACCTTCAACCATGATCCTTTCCTTTTTGTACATGGACTAGCCAATAAATCATCTGAAGTCACTGTAAACGGATTGTTATATCGACACCATACGACTTAGGTCTAATAGAGTGGATTTAATTCGGATATGGTCTCGTAATCAAATGTTGCAATTTAATGCTTAACCTTGTTTTCTTAATCTAAGACTATATGTATAAGTAAGTATAAGTCTTCAAGGTTGGAATCTATTGCTGTCTGCCTTGTCTATAACAATAAGTTTTATAAAAACAGCTTTCATGCGGAGATAAGTAATGAAGCGAGTAATGTTGTTCCTTGCAACTAACCTAGCGGTTGTATTGGTACTAAGTGTTGTTCTTAATGTTGTATACGCAGTTACAGGTATGCAACCCGGTAGCCTCTCAGGTTTATTGGTGATGGCTGCGGTATTTGGTTTTGGCGGCTCATTCATTTCATTAATGATGTCGAAGAAAATGGCGCTACGCTCGGTAGGCGGCATGGTCATTGAAAGCCCACGTAACGAAACAGAACATTGGTTGATGGAGACGGTAAGCCGTCAAGCTCAACAAGTTGGTATTGGTATGCCAACAGTGGCGATCTACGATTCGCCAGACATCAACGCATTCGCGACAGGTGCTAAGCGTGACGATTCATTGGTAGCAGTATCAACAGGCCTGCTGCACAACATGACGCGTGATGAAGCTGAAGCAGTATTAGCGCATGAAGTGAGCCACATCGCGAACGGTGATATGGTGACCATGACGTTAATGCAAGGTGTAGTGAACACGTTCGTTATCTTCCTATCTCGTTTCATCGCCAACATTGTTGCGTCGAATGACAACGAAGAAGAGGGTGGCAGCAACATGATGGTGTACTTCGGTGTGTCTATGGTGTTGGAATTGGTATTTGGTTTCTTAGCAAGCTTCATTACGATGTGGTACAGCCGTCATCGTGAATTCCATGCCGATGCAGGTGCAGCGAACCTAGTAGGTAAAGAGAAGATGATTGCAGCGCTAGAGCGCCTAAAGGTGAGCCATGAGCCACAACTAGAAGGTTCTATGATGGCATTTGGTATCAACGGTAAGAAGTCTCTAACAGAGCTTCTAATGAGCCACCCGCCGCTAGACAAGCGTATTGCTTCTCTACGTAACATGTAATCGCTACGTATTCTTCAGTCGCTAATCGACAAGATACATTTGAAAGGCTTCCTTCGGGAGGTCTTTTTTGATCTTGGCATCTAAGACAGTAAGTATTCGAGGAATAGGTGTCTGGCGATAGAGGGTTACTGGTGATGAAGCATTACGATATTGATTGGTTGATATCGCACGGATTGAGATGAGTAGGGTAATGATACTGGGTTGCTTTGTATTATTTTGCTGACGTCTCTTGTGCTCAATACACTTTGTTCCGCTCAACAAAAAGGCTTCCACATGGGAAGCCTTAGTCTATTCTGCGATTCGAAATTCGAATATTACAGCTTGTCAGTTAGCTCGATTGCTTGACCGATGTAGTTTGCTGGAGTCATCTCTTTCAGGCGAACTTTCTCGTCTTCAGGGATCTCAAGACCATCGATGAATGCACGCATGCCTTCGCCATCTACACGTTTACCACGAGTTAGCTCTTTTAGCTTCTCGTATGGTTTTTCGATGCCGTAACGACGCATTACTGTTTGTACTGGTTCAGCCAATACTTCCCAGTTCTTGTCTAGTTCAGCAAGTAGCGCAGCGCGGTTAACTTCAAGCTTGCTAATACCTTTCAGAGTCGAAGTGTATGCAATGATTGCGTAGCCAACACCCACACCTAGGTTACGAAGAACCGTAGAGTCAGTAAGGTCACGCTGCCAGCGAGAAACTGGAAGTTTTTGTGCAAGGTGGCTGAATACTGCGTTCGCTAGACCAAGGTTGCCTTCAGAGTTTTCGAAGTCAATTGGGTTAACTTTATGCGGCATTGTCGAAGAACCGATTTCGCCAGCAATAGTCTTCTGCTTGAAGTGACCAAGAGCGATGTAGCCCCAAACGTCACGGTCGAAGTCTAGAAGGATAGTGTTGAAACGAGCAATTGCATCGAATAGCTCAGCGATGTAATCGTGAGGTTCGATTTGAGTTGTGTACGGGTTCCAAGTTACGCCAAGAGATTCAGTGATGAACTCTTCGCTAAACTGGTGCCATTCAACTTCTGGGTATGCAGAAAGGTGTGCGTTGTAGTTACCTACAGCACCGTTGATTTTCGCTAGGATCTCAACGTTTTCGATTTGCTTGTATTGACGTTCCATACGGTACGCAACGTTAGCCATCTCTTTACCCATAGTAGAAGGAGAAGCTGGCTGACCGTGTGTACGAGACAGTAATGGAATATCACGGTACTCGTTCGCAAGTGCTTTGATAGCATCAATTACGTTACGGATTTCTGGAAGAATCACTGTGTCACGAGCTTCTTTAAGCATAAGCGCGTGAGAGGTGTTGTTGATGTCTTCAGAAGTACATGCAAAGTGAATAAATTCGTTTACAGCGTGAAGTTCAGGAACGCCAGCAACTTTCTCTTTCAAGAAGTACTCAACCGCTTTAACGTCGTGGTTAGTCGTGCGCTCGATCTCTTTGATACGTAGAGCATCTTCTTCGCTGAAGTTAGCGGCTAGTTCATCAAGAAACTGGTTAGCTTCTGCACTGAACGCTGGTACTTCTTTGATTGCATCAGTTGCTGCAAGCTTTTGTAACCAACGAATTTCAACGATAGAGCGGTACTTTAGTAGTCCAAACTCACTAAAGATGCTGCGTAATGCAATAGTCTTACTTCCGTAACGGCCGTCTACTGGTGAAACAGCAGTCAATGCTGACAGTTCCATGGTGTTCTCCTGAATTGAGTTTTCTAAATTTTGAGAGGTTTATACCAGTAACAATCTCAATTGTCACGCACATTGCGCAATCGTTTGCGTGAGAGTTGTGTTGATACAAAAAACAAGCTCGCGACGAGGCGCGAGCTAATAAACTACATTCGAGCTAGTAGGATTTGAGCCTGCTCGATCATCTTCTTACGACCGAAGATAAGGTGGCGACGTTTACCGCCAACTTGACGCCATAACACAGCGCTTCGAATCCCTGATAGAAGCAGTGCGCGAACCTTATGTTGGCTCGATGTCTGCTGAAGTACAGACGGAGTACCAGAAACCTGAATGCGAGGGCCGATAGGGCTGACGACATCAAGGTAGATACTTGCAAGGTTGCTGATCATTTGCTCGTCAAACAGATCAAAGTGTTCAGTTTGGCGCTCTGCAGTTTGAATGCGGTCACCAAGCTGAGACATAGAGTCGTTGCGAGAAGACAGCTTACGCTCAAGCGCCATCAAGCTGATGATGTAACGCGTGATATCGCTACCTGCTGGAGTACTATCGATACCTTTTACTAAGCACTCAAGGCCAAGCTTTAGGTTCGCTTCACGCCCAAATACGCCCACGGTATTCGATGGGTTGGTATTTAAAATGGCACTGAGTGAAGCTTCAAAGGCATCTTTATCACAATGGCCGTCTTTCGCTACTTGTTGAACCAAAGCCACAGCTTGGCAAATTCCGGCGAAAGCAATAGTACGGTCATAAAGTGTATTAGCCACGTAGTAACTCCTAGTTGTCTTCTATCGTTTGTTGTTCGTCGATTTGATTAGATGCGCTTTTCGATGATACCGCCACCAAGACAAACGTCGTCTAGGTAGAACACTGCCGATTGACCTGGGGTCACAGCAATCTGTGGCTCATCAAAAATAACCTTAATGTTCTCATCATCAATTGGGATGATTGTACAAGGAATATCTGTTTGACGGTAACGTGTTTTTACCGTGCATGTCATAACTTCAGTAATTGGTGTGCGATTTACCCAATGAAGTTGAGATGCGATCAAGCCTTCTGATTTCAGAAGAGGGTGGTCTTTACCTTGTACTGCGATAAGTACATTACGCTTAAGGTCTTTTTCACCAACAAACCATGGTTCTTCGTTACCGCCACCACCTTTAGTGCCGCCAATATGAAGGCCTTTACGCTGACCTAGCGTGTGGTACATCAAACCTTGGTGTTGACCAATCACTTGGCCTTCAGGTGTTTCGATGTTACCCGGTTGTGCTGGTAGGTATTTGCCTAGGAACTCAGTGAACTTGCGCTCACCGATAAAGCAGATGCCTGTTGAATCTTTCTTCTTAGCTGTGATCAAGTCTTGCTCTTCAGCAATACGTCGCACTTCTGGCTTCTCTAATTCACCGACAGGGAATAGGCTGCGTGCCACTTGATCTGAGCTTAGCGTGTATAGGAAATAACTTTGGTCTTTGTTGCTGTCTAGACCGCGTAGCATTTCTGGTTTTACGCCAGCATCAAGCTCTTCTTGAGTTGGGAAAGTACGACGAACGTAGTGACCCATCGCAATGTAGTCTGCGTCTAGCACTTCATCCGCAAACTCTAAGAATGCTTTAAATTTGATTTCTTTGTTACAAAGAATATCTGGGTTAGGTGTACGACCTGCTTTGTACTCTTCAAGGAAGTATTCGAATACGTTGTCCCAGTATTCTGCAGCAAAGTTGATAGTGTGAAGGTGGATACCTAGTTTGTCACATACCGCTTGAGCATCAGCAAGATCTTCAGCTGCCGTGCAGTATTCTTCGTTATCGTCTTCTTCCCAGTTTTTCATGAAAAGGCCTTCTACCTGATAGCCTTGTTGCTGAAGAAGATACGCCGATACTGACGAATCTACACCGCCGGACATACCGACAATTACTTTCTTTTCGCTGTTTCCAGAGCTGATATCTGACATGTCTAAACACCGTTACTATTACTTGGTCGCAGATTCTAACAGAAAGAGAAACGCCGTGACAGATCCGAGACCGGAATCACAGTTTCATTTGCACAAATAGTGCGCTGACTTTGTTAGAGAATCGCATGAGAGCGAGGTGAGTCGCTAGGATGTCAGAAGTATATGTGGCATAGTCGCTCGAAATCCAAGACCTGAGATAAAAAAATGTCTGAACAAAATGAATTTATGCAAGAAGAAGAGCTGATTGAGATCATCGAGAACCAGCTTGAAGATGGCGAACCAGTGAAAGTGAAAGAGACGTTGATGCGTTTAATGATGACAGGCACTCCACGTGAAGAAGCAATTGCGGCTATGGCATGTGCACTGGCAATTGAAGTATTTGACGTTATGAAAAACGGCGCGGAGTTTAATCAAAAACGTTACGCGGAGCATTTGGGCATGCTGCCTGATTTAAGCTTTATGGAAGGCGAATAAAAAAAACCTTCAGCAAACGTTTGCTATAGTTTGAAAGATTGCCGCGTTAAATATAGCGCGGTAGAATCCGCCACCTATTTCCCCTTGACTTAGACTAGCCCTATGAAATTCCCTGGACAACGTAAATCAAAGCACTACTTTCCGGTTCACGCTCGTGATCCTCTAGTGAGCCAAGCTCAAAGCAGTAAAAGAATGTCACGCACTCATATTATCGGTATTGACCAAACATTGGTGGATATTGAAGCAAAGGTGAGTTCTGAACTTATTGAGAAGTATGGTTTGAGCAAGGGACATTCACTGGTTATTGGCGACGCAGCCGCTGAATCTTTGTATCAAGAATTAAAAGAGCAGTGCCTGATTACCAATGAATACGCTGGTGGCACAATTGGTAACACATTACACAACTATTCAGTGCTAGCGGATGACCGTTCTACACTGTTAGGTGTAATGAGCCAAGATATTAAGATTGGTAGTTACGGTTATCGCTATTTATGTAATACATCAAGCAGAATGGATCTGAACCATTTACAAGGGGTAGATGGCGCAATTGGTCGCTGCTTTGCATTAATTACAGAAGACGGTGAACGTACTTTCGCAATTAGCGAAGGACAAATGAACCAATTAAAACCAGAAAGCATTCCTGAAAAAATCTTCAAAAGTGCTTCTGCTTTAGTTTTAACGGCTTATTTAGTTCGCTGTAAGCCAGGCGACCCGATGCCTGAAGCAACAATGAAAGCGATCGAATACGCGAAGAAATACGATGTGCCAGTCGTTCTTACACTAGGTACTAAGTTCGTTATTCAAGATGATCCAGAATTCTGGAAAGATTTCCTTGAGCAACACGTAACGGTTGTTGCAATGAATGAAGACGAAGCTGAAGCGTTAACGGGTGAAAGCGATCCACTGGCTGCATCAGATAAAGCGCTAGACTGGGTAGACCTTGTTCTATGTACTGCGGGACCTGTTGGCCTATTTATGGCTGGTTATACAGAAGATGCAGCTAAGCGTGAAACGTCACTGCCTTTACTTCCAGGTTCAATTGCGGAATTCAACCGTTTTGAATTTAGCCGTCCTGCGCATAAAGATTTATGTGAAAACCCAACTAAAGTGTATTCGCACATTGCGCCATACATGGGTGGACCAGAAAAGATCAAAAATACCAATGGTGCAGGTGATGCTGCGTTATCAGCTTTATTACATGATATGGCTGCTAATAAGTACCACAAAGAAAACGTGCCAAACTCAAGTAAACACCAACATTCATTCTTGACGTACTCTTCGTTCTCACAAGTTTGTAAATATTCTAACCGTGCTAGCTATGAAGTGTTGGTTCAACACTCTCCACGTTTATCTCGTGGCCTTCCTGAAAGAGAAGATAGCCTAGAAGAAGCGTACTGGGAAAGATAAGTTACTTTCTTTAATCAGTAGTACTATCAGTATCAGTTGGTTTCTAATACTGATAGTACAAATATAAAAAAGGCTCCGAAAGGAGCCTTTTTTGTTTCTGAATATATTGAAGTCGTAAATAATACTTTGGTCGACTTAAATATTAATTCTATCGCTTAGCGTGTAATTGATTACTCACTAAGTAAACTAAATGTTTAGATAGCAAACTCTTCTAGAGATTTACCAGCATCTAGCTGTTCTTGGATAGCTGAAGGCGTACGGCCTTGACCTGTCCAAGTCTTCTCGTCGCCGTTTGCGTCTACGTATTTGTATTTCGCTGGGCGAGGAGCGCGTTTAGCTTTTGTTGTTTTAGATTTTGCTTCACCAGAAAGTGCAGCAATAAGATCGGCAACATCAATTCCGTCTTTTGCAATTTGTTCAGCAATAGCAGAAAGCTTAGCTTCTTGCTCTGCTTTAGCAGCACGCTCTTCAGCTTCAGACTCTTGACGCTCTTGTACAACAATAGTCAGCTTGTCTAGCGCTTCTTCAAGTTGCTCAAGAGTTAATTCACGTGAGAACGCACGAAGGCTGCGGATATTTAATAGAGTTTTTGTTAATTCAGACATGATATTTTCCATCAAGGTAAACTAAATAATCTTCCTAATAATAAACAGAGCCTAGGAATAAAACAAATAGTATTTCTTCTATTACATATTTAAATATAAAAGTGAGATGAATAGTTGAAAATTCAGAGCAGTATTTCTATTGAATTTATAATAATTATTAAGAATATCTTAAAAAATGATATGTGACAGGTGGAGTAGTCAACTTATGTAGACTATTCTTCTATTGATTAGTTCATTAACAAAAAGCTATTTTTCTCGGAATGATATGTTGCATTGTTGCTCTTGATGAGTACAATTGCGGCTACCTGATGCGAGGTGTTGGTTAATTTGTTGTTAAACTCTGGTTTACACGGTTAATAATGTTATCGCACGTAGAGGTGCAATTATAAAAAGTAACTTCCGTTGGGGTGATGCCAATGAACGGGAATGAAAGGTGTAATTGCCGAAGTAAATTGTATATCTAAGCAATTTGCTGGGGTTGTGCTCAATAGGTACAACACTGCCATAGTCTTAATTTTAAACTATGGAGCGCTACTGTAGGGTTGGGTGAAGTGTTCACTTCCCTTTCGCTTAGTTCAACATGAGCTTGGTCAGCCGTATCAAGTTTGTCTGCAGTAGATCTCTAGCCAAATAAAAAACTGGTTTTTGAAGATCATGAATTTAATAGATTTTGCAACATCACCTTTATCTTTGCTTCCGCCCCTTGTGGCTTTGAGCCTTGCTATTGTTACCCGCCGTGTATTGGTTTCTTTGGGTGTCGGTATCATCATGGGTGCGATTCTACTTGCTGATTACTCAGTAGGTAACGCAGCTAGCTACGTGTTTACTAAAGCATCTGGTGTTTTCATCGAAGATGGTGGCATCAACACTTGGAACATGAGCATCATTGCATTCCTAATTATTCTTGGAATGACAACGGCATTATTAACACTGTCTGGCGGTACTCGCGCATTCGCGGAGTGGGCACAGTCTCGCGTTAAGAGTAAACGTGGTTCAAAACTACTTGCTGCTTTCTTAGGTGTATTCATCTTTGTTGATGACTACTTTAACAGCCTAGCGGTTGGTGCTATCTCTCGTCCTGTAACAGACCGCTTCTATGTATCTCGCGCTAAGCTTGCTTATATCCTAGATTCAACTGCGGCTCCTATGTGTGTGATCATGCCTGCTTCTAGCTGGGGTGCTTACATCATCACGATCATTGGTGGCATCTTAGTGACACACGGTGTGACAGAGTATTCTGCACTGGGTGCTTACGTTCGTCTTATCCCAATGAACTTCTACGCTGTATTCGCACTACTAATGGTGTTCGCAGTAGCATGGTTCGGTCTAGACGTTGGTAAGATGCGTGAGCATGAGATCGAAGCATCTCAAGGCCGTGGCTTTGAAGGTGACAACGATCAAAAGCAAGCTCACGATCTAAACGAAGAGTTAGATATCGAAGAGAGCGAAAACGGTTCAGTTTCTGATCTTGTTATGCCAATCGTATCGCTAATTGTAGCGACAGTGGCTGCAATGCTTTACACAGGCGGCCAAGCGCTGGCTGCTGATGGCCAAGCATTCAACCTTCTAGGCGCATTCGAAAACACGGATGTAGGTAAGTCTCTTGTTTACGGTGGTGTTATTGGCTTACTAGTAGCACTAGCGACAGTATTCAAGCAAAAGCTATCTATGACTGATATCGCAAGAACAATGTGGATCGGTGCTAGCTCTATGTTTGGCGCGATTCTGATTCTTGTGTTTGCATGGACTATCGGTTCTGTTATCGGCGACATGAAAACGGGTTCTTACCTATCGTCTCTAGTAACAGGCAGCATTGATTACCACTGGTTACCGGTTATGTTGTTCCTTCTAGCGGGCGTTATGGCGTTCTCTACAGGTACATCTTGGGGTACGTTCGGTATCATGCTACCAATCGCGGGTGATATGGCTGCAGCATCGGATATCGCACTGATTCTTCCAATGCTAAGTGCGGTTCTAGCGGGTGCAGTATTTGGTGACCACTGTTCTCCAATCTCAGATACGACGATTCTGTCTTCTACTGGTGCTCGTTGTAACCACATCGACCACGTCTCGACTCAGCTTCCATACGCGTTGTCTGTAGCGTTCGTATCGTGCATTGGTTTCATCACTCTAGGTATGACATCTTCAATTGGCATCGCATTTGGCGCAGCGTCTCTAACGTTTGTTGCTGTATGTTTTGCATTGGCTTACTTCTCTCGCTGCAAAATGGCGACGTGCAAAAGCTAAAATTGAAAGTTAATCAGTAAACTATCAGGGAGGCGTTTGCCTCCCTTTTTTGTGCCTGTTAATTTAATTTTAAGTTTCGTGAAAAAAGTTCGAATAAATGGTTGAAAAAGGATGTCAGCTTAGTTAGTGTGGAGACAAGACAGCAAACAACCTAAGAGCTGATAAGTATGCGTAAATTAGTAATGAACATTCATCACCATCATCACCCTATCTAGTCTTTCGGGGAGATTTACGTATACCCGGGAGCAAGATTACTCCCGGAGGTTAAGTCAAAAGAATTTAGATTTAAACCCTCGGGATGACAAAGTCCCCGAGGGTTTTTTAGTTTTAGCGCTTTTAAATAATCAATAAATTCAAATATTTGCACAGGGATACAGCAATGCAGACACAACGCCTAAGAATCGCAATTCAAAAGAAAGGTCGCTTAAGTAAAGAGTGCCAAGATCTACTTAAAAAATGTGGTGTTAAATTTAACATCATGGGTGAGCGCTTAGTTGTTCATTCACTAAATATGCCAATCGACTTGTTATTAGTTCGTGATGACGACATCCCAGGTCTTATCATGGATGGTGTGGTTGACCTTGGTTTCATCGGTGAAAACGAACTAGAAGAAGTTCGCCTAGACCGTGTTGCTTTAAAAGAGCCATCAGAGTTTCGCACACTACGTCGTTTAGACTTCGGTGGTTGCCGCCTTTCTATCGCGATTAACAAAGACGAAGAATACAACGGCCCACAAGATCTAGCAGGCAAACGTATTGCGACAACTTACCCACAACTACTGAAAGCCTACATGGACGAGCAGGGTGTTGAATTTAGCGCTTGTATGCTAACGGGGTCGGTTGAAGTTGCGCCTCGCGCAGGCCTAGCAGACGCTATCGCTGATTTAGTTTCTACAGGTGCAACGCTTGAAGCGAACGGCCTAAAAGAAGCAGAAGCTATCTTCCAATCGAAAGCAACACTGATTCAACGTGTTGGCGACTTCGACGCAGACAAGACCGCACTGATTGAAAAACTACTGACTCGTATGCAGGGTGTTCAACAAGCGAAAGAGTCGAAGTACATCATGCTTCACGCGCCAACCTCTCAACTAGAGCAAATCAAAGCACTACTGCCTGGTGCTGAAGATCCAACGGTTCTTCCTCTATCTACAGACAAAGACAAAGTTGCCGTGCACCTAGTAAGTACAGAGAACTTGTTCTGGGAAACAATGGAACAGCTGAAAGAGTTGGGTGCAAGCTCGATTCTAGTATTACCAATCGAAAAAATGATGGGGTAGTGACGATGAGAACCGTTGTTTGGCAATCTTTAAGTGAATCACAGCAAGACTCGGTATTAGAGCGTCCAGCTATTACTGAAGGTGCAAACATCACAGCGACTGTTTCTGATGTTATTGCAAAAGTACGAAATGAAGGCGATGCCGCGCTTAAAAAGCTGACTGCAAAGTTTGATGGTGTAACTCCAGAATCTATCCGAGTCAGTTCGGGTGAGATTGAAGAGGCGTGTGCTCGTCTAACACCAGAGATGAAGCAAGCGTTAGAGCAAGCTTATAGCAACATTGCTAAGTTTCACGAAGCTCAAAAGCCGCAGCCAATTAAGGTTGAGACACAGCCTGGTGTTGTGTGTGAGCAAGTGACGCGCGCGATTAATACTGTTGGCCTTTATATTCCCGGTGGCAGTGCGCCACTACCGTCAACGGTTCTTATGTTAGGTGTTCCTGCTCAAATCGCAGGTTGTCGTAAGGTTGTGCTTTGTTCACCTCCGCCAATCGCTGATGAAATCTTGTATGTCGCTAAGCTTTGTAAGATCGACGAAGTTTACAACGTTGGTGGTGGTCAAGCGGTTGCAGCAATGGCTTACGGTACCGAGAGTGTGGCTAAAGTCGATAAGATCTTCGGCCCAGGTAATGCCTACGTTACGGAAGCAAAGCGCCAAGTGAGTAATGACTTCCGCGGAGCAGCTATTGATATGCCAGCTGGCCCATCTGAAGTGTTAGTGATTGCTGATGAAACGGCTGATGCAGACTTCATTGCAGCGGATTTGTTGAGCCAAGCGGAACACGGGCCTGACTCTCAAGTAGTATTGGTAACTCCATCTCCAGTGGTTGCAGACCAAGTAACAGAAGCGGTTCAAAAGCAACTGAAAGAACTGTCTCGTGCGAACATCGCTCAGCAAGCATTGGCTTCAAGCTTAATCATCATTGCTGAATCGATCACTCAAGCGATTGCGATTTCGAATTTCTACGGTCCTGAGCACTTGATCGTTCAAACCAAGAACCCACGTGAATTGCTGCCATTGCTAGATAATGCAGGCTCAATTTTCCTTGGTGACTGGTCTCCAGAATCTGCAGGTGACTACGCATCCGGCACAAACCACGTTCTTCCGACTTACGGTTATACCAAGACGTATTCAAGCCTAGGTTTGGCTGATTTCTCTAAGCGAATGACGGTGCAGGAGCTAACAGCCGATGGGTTGAAAGGCCTAGCGCCAACAGTAGTAACAATGGCGGAAGCCGAAGGTTTGGATGCACACAAACGTGCGGTGACCATCCGAGTTGAAAAATTAAATCGATTTGAACAGCTAAATAAAGCGAAATAAGGGTAGGGCATGGAAAAGTTAGCAAGAAAACAAGTTCAGGCTCTAACACCTTACTTGTCTGCAAGACGCATAGGCGGTACTGGTGATGTATGGCTAAACGCCAACGAATCTCCGTTTGATAACGAGTACAACCTGAACTTGTCTCGTCTTAACCGTTACAGCGAATGTCAGCCAAAAGAGCTGATTGATGCTTACGCTCAATACGCAGGCGTGAAATCAGAGCAAACTCTGACAACGCGTGGTGCTGACGAAGGTATTGAATTACTGATTCGTGCTTTCTGTGAGCCGAACGAAGACGCTATTCTTTACTGCCCACCCACTTACGGTATGTACGCAATCAGTGCAGAGACGATTGGTGTTGAGCGTAAGGTTGTGCCTCTGACTTCTGAATGGCAATTGGATCTTCCAGCTATCGAAGCTCAGCTCGACAACGTAAAAGTGGTGTTTGTTTGTAGCCCAAATAACCCAACCGGTAATTTGGTTGATCGCAAAGACATCATCAAGTTGCTTGAAATGACACAAGACAAAGCGATTGTGGTGATGGATGAAGCGTATATCGATTTTTGTCCAGAAGCGTCAACCGTTGATTTGCTTGAGCAATATCCAAACCTAGCGATTCTGCGCACCTTGTCGAAGGCCTTTGCTTTGGCGGGCTTACGTTGTGGCTTTACGCTAGCGAACAAAGAGCTTATCGATGTACTGTTGAAAGTGATTGCTCCTTATCCAGTGCCAATCCCTGTTGCTGACATTGCCGTTCAAGCACTTTCAGAGCAAGGACTCGCGCGAGCTAAGTTCCAAGTTCTGGATTTAAGTGCTAACCGAGCGTATTTGCAGGCGGGTCTATTAGGTATGCCTCAAGTGACGGTTTTTGATGGCTGGGGTAACTACTTACTGGTGAAATTCCCGAACGGCGATGAGTTATTTAAAGCGGCTTGGGATACGGGCATTATTTTGCGTAATTCACCTATTGAAGACTGTGTTCGTATTAGTATTGGTAACCGCGAAGAGTGCGAAAAGACACTTGGATTCATTCGTAACTTTTATCAGTAACGAAAGGCTTACCAGTAATAACATTTGCCAGTTTGAGTTGATTAATCGCAGATTGGCAAGTGAAACCAATATTTTGGGTTAGCGTTTGATTTTAGCTAGGCCACCAGATTTAAAATTAAAAGGAAGTTCAAGTGAGTAAACAACAGAAAATACTTTTTATAGACCGTGACGGCACCTTAATTGTAGAGCCGCCAGTTGACTTTCAAGTAGATCGTTTAGACAAGCTAAAATTCGAACCGCGAGTAATTCCTAGCCTACTTGCACTGCAAGACGCTGGTTACCGTCTAGTGATGGTGACTAACCAAGATGGTCTAGGTACCGATAGCTACCCACAAGAAGATTTCGATGCACCACACAATATGATGATGGAGTTCTTCGAATCTCAAGGCGTTAAGTTTGACGACGTGCTTATTTGCCCTCACTTTGACGAAGACAACTGCTCTTGCCGTAAGCCTAAACTGGGTATGGTTAAAGAGTACCTACAAGGCGGTAAAGTCGATTTCCAACACTCTGTTGTGATTGGCGACCGAATGACGGATCTTCAACTGGCAGAGAACATGGCAATCCGCGGTATTCAATATAGCCCGGATGCGGAAACTGAAGGCACGCTTAACTGGCCACAAATCGTTAAAGATCTGACGGTTAATGCGCGTATTGCTGAAGTAGTTCGTACCACTAAAGAAACAGATATCAAGGTTGCAGTAAACCTTGATGAAACCGGTGGCAACAAGATCGATACCGGCATGGGTTTCTTCGACCACATGCTTGATCAAATCGCGACACACGGTGGTTTCCAAATGAACCTGACTGTGAAAGGCGATCTGCACATCGATGATCACCACACAGTAGAAGATACCGCTCTTGCTTTAGGCCAAGCATTGAAAGATGCACTAGGCGACAAACGTGGTATTGGCCGTTTTGGTTTCAGCCTACCAATGGATGAGTGTTTGGCTCAGTGTGCGTTAGACCTTTCTGGTCGCCCATACCTGAAGTTCGATGCTAAATTCAGCCGTGAGCAAGTGGGTGATCTTTCAACCGAGATGGTGGTTCACTTCTTCCGTTCTCTAACTGACACATTGGCTTGCACGCTACACCTTTCTTCTGATGGCAATAATGATCACCACATCATTGAGAGCCTGTTCAAAGCGTTTGGCCGTACTCTTCGCCAAGCAATCAAAGTTGAAGGTAATGAGTTACCAAGCAGCAAAGGCGTCCTGTAAGGCTAACGTTAGCAAGGAAAAAACAATGAAAGATCAAAAAGTCGTCATCATTGATACTGGGTGTGCCAACGTTTCTTCGGTTAAATTTGCCATTGAACGTTTGGGTTACGCAGTTGAAATTTCAAAAGAACCTGAAGTTGTTCTTGCTGCCGATAAGCTATTCCTACCCGGTGTAGGTACAGCAAGTGAGGCAATGAAGAACCTGCAAGAGCGCGACCTTGTTTCTCTTGTGAAGAAAGTAGAGAAGCCTCTGCTTGGTATTTGTTTAGGTATGCAACTGTTAGGCAAATTATCTCAAGAGAAAGGCCAAAAGGCTGACGAGTTAGTTGAATGTCTAGGTTTGTGTGGTGGTGAAGTGCGTTTACTCGAAACGGGCGATTTGCCATTACCACACATGGGTTGGAACACAGTAACTTCGACACCTAACCATCCTTTGTTTAAAGATATTGAAGAAGGCGAGTATTTCTACTTCGTTCACAGCTTCGCAATGCCAGTGGGCGACTACACAATCGCACAATGTGATTACGGTAATCCGTTTACAGCGGCGGTTCAAAGTGGCAATTATTATGGTGTTCAGTTCCACCCAGAGCGATCTTCGAAAGCTGGCTCTAAGCTGATTCAGAACTTCTTGGAATTGTAATAAGGATTAGGCAGCGGCTAACGTTGCCATATAAGGAATGTAAATGATTATTCCCGCGTTAGATTTAATTGAAGGTCAAGTAGTTCGCTTATTCCAAGGAGACTACGGGCAAGTAACAGAATACAAAGTAGACCCAGCAGAGCAGTTTAACCTGTATCACCAAGCTGGCGCAGGTTGGCTGCATCTTGTTGACTTAACGGGTGCAAAAGACACAACGGCTCGTCAGTTAGACTTGATTGCTAAGCTACTTGCTAGCACGCCTGCGAACATCCAGATTGGTGGTGGCGTGCGTAACGAACAAGATGTCGTTGACCTACTGGAAGCTGGTGCACAGCGCGTTGTGGTTGGTTCTACAGCAGTTAAGCAACCAGAGCTGGTTAAAGGTTGGATGGAAAAGTACGGCGCTGAAAAAATCGTGCTTGCTCTGGACATCAACATCGATGAAAGCGGCACACGTAAAGTGGCAATTTCAGGTTGGCAAGAAGATTCAGGCGTGACTATTGAAGCGCTGATTGAAGACTACCTAACAGTGGGTCTTAAACACGTTCTATGTACTGACATTTCACGTGATGGCACGCTAGAAGGATCAAACGTCGAGCTTTACGTTGACCTTTGTAAACAGTACCCACAGGTTCAATTCCAATCATCGGGCGGCATTGGCAGCCTAGCGGATATCGAAGCTCTAAAAGGCAGCGGTGTTGCGGGTGTGATTGTTGGTCGTGCGTTACTTGATGGCAAGTTTACCGCAGAGGAGGCATTTGCATGTTGGCAAAGCGAATAATCCCTTGTTTGGATGTCCGTGACGGACAAGTGGTTAAGGGCGTTCAGTTCCGTAACCACGAAATTATTGGTGACATCGTTCCGCTAGCACAACGCTATGCAGAAGAGGGCGCCGATGAATTGGTATTTTATGACATCACCGCATCAAGTGATGGCCGTGTGGTCGATAAAAGCTGGGTGAAACGCGTAGCTGAAGTGATCGATATCCCTTTCTGTGTCGCTGGTGGTATTAAATCAGCAGAAGATGCAGCGCGCATCCTTGAGTTTGGTGCGGATAAAGTGTCAATCAACTCACCGGCATTGGCTAATCCACAGCTGATTACTGACCTTGCTGATAAGTTTGGCGTTCAGTGTATCGTTGTCGGTATCGATTCATACTTCGACAAAGAAACCGGTAAATATCAGGTTTACCAATTTACAGGCGATGAAGCGCGTACTAAAGCAACCAAATGGGAAACCAAAGATTGGGTGCAGGAAGTACAGAAGCGTGGCGCAGGTGAGATTGTGTTAAACATGATGAACCAAGATGGCGTTCGTAACGGCTATGATATCGATCAGTTAAACATGGTGCGTGAAGTGTGTAATGTGCCATTGATTGCCTCTGGTGGCGCTGGTGCAATGGAGCACTTTGCTGAAGCTTATAAAAAGACCAACGTGGATGGAGCACTTGCGGCTTCGGTATTCCACAAACAAGTCATCAATATTGGTGAACTTAAACAGTATTTAAAACAACAAGATGTAGAGGTGCGACTATGAGTTTTGAACCCGTAAGCTTATCAAAAACAGAAGTAGGCGCATTGTCAGAGCGTATTAACTGGGAAAAAGTAGATGGCTTAGTGCCAGCGATTGTTCAAGATTACCAGTCAAGCCAAGTGCTAATGATGGGATACATGAACCCAGCCGCACTTGAGAAAACGGGTGAAACTGGCAATGTGACGTTTTTCTCTCGCACAAAAGAGCGTCTTTGGACGAAAGGTGAAACGTCGGGCAATGTATTGCAACTGCAAAACATCGCCTTGGACTGTGACAGCGACACCTTACTGGTTAAAGTTAATCCCATTGGTCCAACGTGCCACACAGGTACAACAACGTGTTGGGATGGAGACAAGCAAGAAGAGTCTCAGATGGTGTGGCTTCATCAGCTTGAGCAGCTATTGGCTGCCCGCAAGGACGCCGATCCTGAATCTTCTTATACTGCCAGTCTATATGCCCGTGGCACCAAGCGTATTTCGCAAAAAGTGGGCGAAGAAGGCGTTGAAGTCGCGCTTGCGGCGACGTCGGGCGATAAGGCGGAGTTAGTGTGTGAATCAGCAGATTTGATTTACCACCTAATGGTTCTTCTTCAAGACCAAGGCTTATCGATGGATGATGTGGTAAACAAGCTGAAAGAGCGTCATAAGTAAGCTCTCTTTAGATTAATAGAACCGCGTAAAAGACAGACAAAAGCCCCGCAAACAAACATGTTTACGGGGCTTTTTAGTTTTTTAATTTTCAAGATTTCAAGATTTCAAGATTTCAAGATTTCAAGATTTCAAGATTTCTAAGCCCTACGTCACTTTTCTAACCTCTGACTTTGCGTCATTCCGAGGAGCCTAAGCGACATCAGGAATCTCTTCTCTTAATCTGACTTCTTAGTCGAACGAGTTACCCGCAGCACTTCTTGTATTTCTTACCACTGCCACAAATACACGGATCATTACGGCCGATTTTAAAGCTCTCAACGGTTTGATTTAAGCGTGGGTCAATTTCTGGTTGTGTAGTTTGTTCCTGCTCTGGGAAGGTACCATCAATGTAGTACCAAAGACCGTCTTCACGTATAAAGCGAGAGCGTTCTTGCATGCAGTATTGTGCGCCTTCTTCATTGAAGTAAGCTTTAAACTCAACAAAGCCTTCGTCTTGGTGCGAGCCTACCGCAGTATCGATGACTTCTAGTCCTGCCCAATCACTGTTGATAGATTCGGCAATACCTTCTCTTTGCGCTTCTGCGTTGCAGCTAGGGTGGTAAGTCGCAACAACATAGTCAACTAAACCCAACACGTGCGCTGAATAACGAGAGCGCATCAACTGTTCAGGCGTTTCAACAGCACTGTGGTGAAGGTGCGCTGATTCACAGCACTGTTGGTAAGTATTTTTGCTACCGCATGGGCATAAAGACATAGTCAGATCCTGTAAAAATGGCCTCTATTAAGAGGCCATAAGTGAATGCGTGGGAGTTTACCAAGAAACGATCGCTCACCAAAGTTTAGTTTCTGTTGAAGTTATTGAAATTATCAAAGTGTTAGCGCGAAGTTTACTATTTCAAGGCTGGAGACAATAGCTCTTGAGCCCAAGTCGTCGCTTCGTCATAAGCTTGACCAAGTTGAGCTTCACTCAGTTTGAGAAGCTGGCGAATACGAGTCGCTTCTTCCCAACGAGCTTGCTCATACGCAACCACCATCGCCAATACAGCACCTAACACACCTTTACGTTGAATCAAGGCTTGTTTGATCTCGATGTCGATTGGCACTGAATCGAGTACTTGTTTCAATGGTTGGTCAAAGAGTGAGTCCAACAGAGAGAACATACCGGTCAAAAAGGCTTGTCCAGGCTCAACCTTAACATTCATCTTCTCAACCAAGAGTTCACACTGACGTGCGCGTATTACCGCTAAGCCATAAAGTGAGTCCGGCTTATCTTCTTTCGCGGATGCGATCGCCACCAGTGAAACGAACTTACGCAGTTTCTGTTCACCAAGGTAAATAAGCGCTTGGCGGAAAGAACGAATCGTTGTTGGTGAACCGCCAGCAGAGTTTACGTAGGTAAGTAGCTTATACGACATGGTCACATCGAGCGTAATCAAACGCTCTAATTCACCAAAGTCGATAGGGTCGTGCGCAATCTCTTTTAACAGCTGAACGGTCGTCAGGAATGCCGGGTTGAGCGCACGCGTTTGGATCATCTCTGGCTTGCTAAAGAAATAACCTTGAAAGTAGGTGAAGCCTGCTTTTTTCGCTTCTTGGTATTCTTCGTACGTTTCTACTTTCTCAGCAAGGAACTTGATATCTAGCCCTTTGAGAGAGTTCATAAACATCGCTGCTTTGGCAATTGGCGTCAAACGGATATCGAACTTGATAATTGAAACGTAGGGTAAGAAGCGCTTCCAAGCTTTACTTGGCACAAAGTCGTCTAGCGCAATGGTATAACCCGCGTCAAAGATGGTTTTGATTGCTTCAAGTAATTCGTCTGTTGGTTCGCAGTCTTCAAGAACCTCAACAACGAGGCTTTCTTTGGGGAACAGAGTAGGGACTAAGTTGATTAGGCTTGCATATGGGAAGTTCACGAACCCAAGCTTATCACCCAACGTATTATAGTGGGTCGATAAGAAGTGATCGGAAAGCAAACGGCTAGTAGCGAGCTCCGGCTCTACTTCAGGGAAAGTGTTCTTAGGACCATCCCTGAATAGCAACTCGTAACCTATGGTTTTCTTGCCTGTGTCGAGTATTGGTTGACGCGCTACGTATGAATATTTCAACTTGGTACTGTGTTCGGTTTATTTCTGGTAGAGAGATAATAGCTAATTCACTAGAAATTACCATACACTTTCTAAGAAAGTCTGACCGACAATAATAATCAAAGTGAAAGTTTAAGCGTGATGTTAAAAGCTATTGCTAAACGCTCGATTCTGTAGTTCAAAACTTTGCGGCGTGAACACCAGCACTGAGCCTTGCGTATACCAATCGCCAAGTACGATACGGGTTTTAGTGCAATTGTTAGCATTAAATGTATGGATGTCTGGGCGGTGAGTATGGCCGTGGATCATCAGATCGACATTGTTTCGTTCCATCACATCTTCGACTTCTTGCTGTGTCACATCCATGATGTCGAGAGACTTGGTCTGCTTGTCATCTTTGATATCTGATTGAACCTTTGAAACAATTTTCTTCTTGATGAAAAATGGAATTCGGTTGAAGACCCATTGTAACCATGGCTGATGCACTTTTTCGCGAAAGGCGAGGTACTTTACATCTTCAGTACATAGAGTGTCTCCATGCAATACTACCGCTTTTTGCCCGTAGATATCGATCGTAGAAACTTCGTCGAGAAGTTGTACGCCCGTTTGCTTAGCAAATTTTTTGCCGACTAAGAAGTCGCGGTTCCCTTGAGTAAAGTAACAAGGCACGCCTGTTTTCACTAAGTCGATAAACGCTTGGCGGATAGAAGTCGCGAATTCACTCTTATCATCGTCACCAATCCAGAATTCGAAAAGGTCACCTAATACGTAAAGTGCATCCGCTTCTACGGCTTCTTTCTTCATAAAGGTTAAGAAGCAGTCTGTGATGTCTTCTCGTGACGGAGAAAGGTGCAGATCTGATATAAAATATGTTTTCATAGGTCTAAAAAAAGGGAGCGATTCGCTCCCTATATCCTGATTTTATCGGCTCATCAATACTAACCGAAAGCGATGAATTAAGCTTCGATTGTAGTACCAGTGATGATCACTTCTTCTAGAGGTACATCTTGGTGCATACCCATAGAACCAGTGCTAACACCTTTAATCTTGTTTACGATGTCCATGCCTTCAACAACTTCTGCGAATACACAGTAGCCCCAACCGTCTAGGCTTTCGCTACGGAAGTTTAGGAAAGAGTTGTCGTTAACGTTGATGAAGAACTGAGAGCTCGCTGAATGCGGTTCCATAGTACGAGCCATTGCTAGCGTACCAACTTTGTTCGCTAGACCGTTGTTTGCTTCGTTCTTGATCGTTGCACGAGTTGCCTTTTCTTTAAGGCCAGAAGTCATGCCGCCGCCTTGAATCATGAAACCATCGATAACACGGTGGAATAGTGTGTTGTCGTAGAAACCGTCACGGCAATACTGTAGAAAGTTTGCGCTTGTTTCTGGTGCTTTTTCTTCGTTAAGTTGAACTTTGATATCACCAAAATTTGTGTGAAGGATGATCATGATTGTTACCTTACTGTCTTTTTAATATGAAGTTCGAATTCTAGCGCATGTTGGCAGACTTTCAAATCACCAAATCATTAACTTAACTCGGATGTTTGAGGTAATTCCTGCTTTTAGGGATTACCTATTAAGGTATGACTTGTTATACTGCGAGCTTATTTTGATTAATCCATAAAATAGATAGAGATCATGCTGAAGATATATAACACGCTCACAAGACAGAAAGAGGAATTCAAACCAATTACAGCTGGCAAAGTCGGCATGTATGTCTGTGGGGTAACCATATACGATCTCTGTCATATTGGTCATGGTCGTACGTTCGTTTCTTTCGACGTAGTAACTCGTTACCTTCGTTACCTTGGTTACGATTTGAATTTCGTTCGTAACATCACAGATATCGATGACAAAATCATCAAACGCGCTAACGAAAACGGTGAGTCTTGTGACTCTCTGACTGAGCGTTTAATCGGTGAGATGCACGCTGACTTTGATGCATTGAACATGAAGCGTCCAGATGTTGAGCCTCGTGCGACAGAATACATCACTGAAATCATCGAGCTTGTTGAAAAGCTGATTGAACGTGGTTTCGCATACGTTGCAAGCAACGGCGACGTGATGTTTGAAGTAAAGAAATTCGACGAATACGGTAAGCTTTCAAAGCAAGACCTTGATCAGCTTCAAGCGGGTGCTCGCGTTGATGTTGAATCTGCAAAACGCAGCCCACTAGACTTCGTTCTTTGGAAGATGTCTAAGCCAGGTGAACCTACATGGGAATCGCCATGGGGCCCGGGTCGTCCAGGTTGGCACATCGAATGTTCAGCAATGAACTCGTCTATTCTTGGTAACCACTTCGATATCCACGGTGGTGGTTCAGATCTGCAGTTCCCTCACCACGAAAACGAAATCGCACAGTCTTGCTGCGCGCACGGCACTCAGTATGTAAATACTTGGATGCACAGTGGTATGGTGATGGTAGACAAAGAGAAGATGTCTAAGTCACTAGGTAACTTCTTCACTATCCGTGACGTGCTAGCACATTACGATGCTGAAACGGTACGTTACTTCCTAATGTCTGGTCACTACCGTAGCCAGCTAAACTACAGCGAAGATAACCTAAACCAAGCTCGCGCATCACTAGAGCGTCTATACACGTCACTTCGTGGCCTAGACCTTACAGCCGCTCCTGCCGGTGGCGAAGAGTACGTGACTCGATTCTCTACAGCGATGAACGATGATTTCAACACACCTGAAGCTTATTCAGTACTGTTTGAAATGGCTCGTGAAATCAACCGTATCAAGCCTGAAAGCATTGAAAAAGCAAGCGGACTGGGTGCATTGATGCGTGAACTAGCAGACATCATCGGTATTCTTCACCAAGAGCCAGAAGCCTTCCTACAAGGTGATGCGGCAGGTAACGACGACGAAGTGGCTGAAATCGAAGCGTTGATCAAACTGCGTAACGACTCTCGTGCTTCAAAGGATTGGGCAAATGCCGACCTTGCACGTGATAAGCTAAACGAGTTGGGTATTGTTCTGGAAGATGGCCCAGAAGGTACGACTTGGCGTCGTAAGTAAATCTTATAAAAAGGGCTGATTTTCAGCCCTTTTTTCTAGCACGAATTCTCTATTTTCACCTTTTCTATCTTCAACTTTTAATTAACAGGAATATTTCTGTGGCTCAGATGTATTTTTATTACTCGGCAATGAATGCGGGTAAATCAACAACGCTTCTTCAATCTTCATTCAACTACCAAGAACGTGGCATGACGCCAGTGATCTTTACGGCAGCTTTGGACGATCGCTATGGTATCGGTAAAGTGAGCTCACGAATTGGTCTGCAATCTGAAGCTCAGCTGTTTAAAAATGACACCAACATGTTTGATGCGATCAAAAAGCTCAATGAGGAAGAAAAGCGTCATTGTGTTTTGATCGATGAGTGCCAATTTTTATCGAAGGAGCAGGTGTACCAATTAACAGAAGTGGTTGATAAGCTGCACATCCCTGTACTTTGTTACGGCCTACGTACCGATTTCCTGGGTGAACTGTTTGAAGGTAGCCGTTACTTACTGTCTTGGGCAGATAAACTTGTTGAGCTTAAAACAATTTGTCACTGTGGCCGTAAAGCGAACATGGTAATTCGTACCGACGAGCACGGTGTGGCGATTGCTGAGGGCGACCAAGTGGCTATTGGCGGTAACGACAAATACGTTTCTGTTTGCCGTCTGCACTACAAAGAAGCGTTAGGTAAATAAGCAGCTCTATTTGCTAACGCGAAAGAACGAAAAACGGTGACCAAGTGTCACCGTTTTTGTTTATTGGGCCTGTGTTTTGCTTTCTTCCAAGCCGAGATTTTGTTTTATTTCCTGCCGAGCTTTTACTTTGTTCAAAGTCTAACTTTTGCTTATTCGAAACCGAGCTTCTTCAATGCTTGATAGGCGTGGTCAACGTCGTCGGGGATCGGCATCTCAATCTGAAAGCCTTTCTCTGGGTAGGATTTGATTCGCTCGTAATCAGCAATTAATGCGCCTAACACCATATCTAACGGCAACTCTTCGTTAAAGTAATCATCCCAAGTTTGCCATCGCGACGTCACGGTAATCTCGGAAGTTTCGTCAGGCCATTGTTTACTGAAGGTTGCGTAGGTACGTTTCTCCATGAAGGGCTTCTGAACTAAGGTTAGCCTCTTCGGCGATAACCCTTTTTCTGTCAGCAACTCATGAGTGAATCGTACATTTTCCCCAGTATTTGTTGCGTGTTTCTCTATGATAATGTCAGAGTCAGGCACGCCACAATCCCGTGCGATAGAAGCGAATGTTTCTGCTTCTGAGCGTTCAAAGCTTCTTTCGGTAAAGCGCCCCACACCGCCAGAAAAAACGATGTAAGGCGCGATCTGTTGGTGATAAAGCTCGGCTGCATATTCAGCTACGCGAGTATCGTTGCTACACAATACAAAGATACAGTCGGAAGGCGTAACCTTGTGACCCATCGACATAAAGTTCCAAAGGGTGTCGACTGAGCGATGCAGTTTTATGTTGGGATTTTTGTTAGCAATAGATTGTTCAGTCATGAAGTGCGTCCAGTGTGGATTCGAATTTAAATGAATAACCTAAGTCGAGAATCTTCTTCGAAGAGATTAACTTGTCTGGGGTATCAACAACAGCGGGCAGAGGCTCACTGCTGTTGGCGCTTTTCAGTGCCGCGGCATAAAACTCCGCCTTACTGACTGTATTTGGTGTGGTCACGTTAACTATTTCATTGTGCAGTTGACTGATAGCGAAATCGACAGCACCAATTGCATCATCAAGGTGCAGCATGTTGGCTGGAGCTTGAGTGCTGACTTGTTTTAACTTGCTTGCGAAGCGTGATGGGTGACGGCTTGGGCCGATTAAGCCACTAAAGCGAAGAATGGTGTAGTCGATACCGGAATCAATCACTGACTGTTCAGCTTGCAGCATGATTCGTGCGTTATCGGAAAATAAAGACGCGTGCTCGTTATCTGAGGTCGAAAGGGGGAGTGATGCATCCAGCTCGTTCAGCACACCCGGCTTAGTTGGGTATACCGTAGTTGAACTAACCATAATGAGCTTTTTAATGTTGGCCTTTTGGCATGCATTGGTGAGTTGCTGCCAGTAGTCGGCATACTCTTGTCCTGCTCCTTTTCTAAAGCCAGGAGGGAAGCTGCCAATCACAATTTCAGTGTTGTTTTCGAGTAACAATGAATAGAGTCGCCCGATAGTCTGTTGTGGATCGGATGAATCAAAGCTAAACACTTCACATGGAATTTGTTCGCTACCAATGGCATCTGCTCCCGCTTGGGTCGTTTTCGTGACCACTACTCGGTTACCATGTTTTTCTAAATGTTCAGATAAAGGTGCACCTACCCATCCTGCACCGACAATAAATATAGAAGCCATGTGTTCCTCACAACTGCAAATGACGAATTTACAATAAGCCTAACAAAGCTTTGCCCAAAAATGAAAAAACTCCACGGCCGAAGCAAGTGGAGTTTTTACTAGAACAATGGAGCTTTAGTTTAGTACGCGAAGAAGCTTGTCTGCGCGCTCTGCCATCTCGATACCTTCATCTGTTAGGTAACCGCCGTCTGGCTGAGTACAAAGGTTTTTTTCGAATAGGCGCTTAACAGCGTCTTGAGTTTCTTGAGCAGCCTCTTGATGGACTTTAATTCCAGTAGCTGCACTACTTACATCAAATTGAAGAAGGAGGTTTAAATCAGCAATATGTTCAGCGTTGTACTTCATAATTAACCTATATATTCATAACGTTCTCTACCTTCACCTTAGTGCGCATTCTCGGCTCAGGCAATAGCAAATAAAGAGAATTGATAAGTGATACCAAATTGATTGATTAATCATCGAGTGATGAGTTTATTTTGGTTATATTGGGTGATTTGCACCCACTTAAATCATCAGTGATGTTTATTGCTAAGTGGTTGTAATATATTGTGACTAGAAATAATTTGCATTGAGCGAATATTGTATAAAAAGGATATGCATAAGTGAGAGCGAACAAAGTAGCATTAACGATCAGTATGCTATTTGCTATCTCAGGTTGTCAAAGTACACCCTCAGAGCAGACAGACGCGAACCAAACCACAAACAACAATAATGAATCGACAATAGAGGTCCGTTCATTTCAGTCTGTCCAAAGCGTTTACTCCGAATGGGAAGTTAAGCTTGAAGACCATGCTCAATTGTCTCTCTATGCACCAGAGAATTACAATGAACTATTAGACGCATGGGATGATGCTGAAAGCATTTATGCGGACTTACTTAAAGACGAAACTCGGATAACCAAGAGTTACTCCATTTTTTCGAGCCTAACTTACGCTGAAGCCTTCGATGAAAAAATCGCTTTGATCAAATCAAACTATGACTCGATCTTAGTGTTAAAGAAGAAGGCTGATCGAGTACTCGCGGATTCGATTGTCCAAATGGATTACCTGAAGTTTCTTGGCGCAGATACCATGTTTACCTCGAGCTACAAACGTTTGTATTCAGAATACAGCGAGTTGTTCGAGTATGTGCTGGTCGATGAGCTTGAAGACGCTCAAGAAGCGCAGGTGGAATTTCTTAACAATGCTCGCTTACTAGAAGTTAAAGTGGCGCATAAGAAATACATCGAACCTTTGAAGAACGAATTAGAGTTCTTGGAAGATGAAGATTTCGATGACGTTGTTCCACTGACGTTTGCTAAAGCGGCATCTCAAATTGCTTTGGCAGAAAGCCAAGTGAAAGCCAGTCCCCGTGAAAAGTCTATCATTGAAGACGCAGTTCACGCTGCGGAGTTCGAATTAAACCACGTACGCAGTGTTGCTCATGAAGTCAAAGTGCTGGCGAGCGTAAAAGGCGACCAGTTCGAACAGTCGGTTTTGAATGCAGAGAACCAGTTATTGAGCATTTCACGAGTGGTTAATGATGAAGATCACCGTGATGTTGTATTGCGTCTTCAGTCTCAAAAAATTGTAGCGAGTGTTAAAGCGCTGAAAGGCTCAGACATGACGGCGTCATTAAAGTCAGAGATTAAAACTTTGACTGAGCAATTAGCTAAGCTGGAGTCTGAAAACCAGAAGCAAGCGCAGCAACTGTCTGAAGCAACCAAGCACAGTGAGTTGCTCGGTGAGCAGATTACCAAGAGTGATGCTCACATTAAAAGCTTAGAAGAGTTAGTGGATAGTTTGAAAAGCTTAGGTGGCAAAGTGGCCAACGAAAGTGACTCTGATGTGATGTCGCCAGCTGTTGAATCTACTCTAGAGGATTCAACCCTAGAACAATCATCAGAAGAAGTGATTGAACCTTCGGTTTAGCATCACTAATTTCTTTATTTGTGATTGAGTTAAAAGCGCCTTAGGGCGCTTTTTTACGTTCTGTTGATCTATGTCAAAATCTAGAAATAAAAGCGCTCTGTGAGCCATTTTAGTGTACGTTATTCTTTGATTTTTAACGTAACTTGTTGATATTTATAGATGTGTTATTTTCTATGCTGATAACTAATCATTCAGCAGAGTTTTCTTTTTACTACTAAAGTCGTATGAATTTGGAATAACTCGGACTATTTGCTTTCAACAAGGCTGTGAGAGCTATTTTGTGCCTAAAATAGCTCTTGAATTCAGAAATGAAAGAGAGGATTATCGCGCTCCCGACGACATGTTTCAAAATGTAAATCATCATGAATCTAAACCAATTTGACTCATTATTACCGCCACAAATGGCTGAGCGCGCTGCAGATATTGGCGTAGGTAAAGCAACCAAAGATCCAATCAAATCTTTTCTCCTAGCGATTTCCGCTGGCATACACATCGGTATTGCGTTTGTGTTCTACACCATCGTAACGACTGGTGCTGGTGATTTGCCTTGGGGTATTACTCGCCTATTAGGTGGCCTTGCATTTAGCTTGGGCTTAATTCTCGTTGTTGTTACCGGTGGTGAGCTATTTACCAGTTCGGTGCTGACTCTGGTTGCTCGTGCAAGTGGCAAGATTAGTTGGCGCACGCTCGTTAAGAACTGGGCTACAGTTTATGTAGGTAACTTGATTGGCGCATTGCTGCTGGTGGCTTGTATGTTACTGACCAAACAGTACATGTTCGACCACGGTCAAGTGGGTTTGAATGCAATGGCGATCTCCCAACATAAGATGCACCACGATTTTATCCAAGCTATCGCGCTCGGCATCATGTGTAATGTATTGGTTTGTATCGCGGTATGGATGACGTTTAGTGGACGCACACTGACTGACAAAATTGCGGTAATGATTTTGCCTGTTGCGATGTTCGTATCGGCTGGTTTTGAGCACTGTATTGCAAATATGTTCCAAGTGCCTTTAGCTATCGGCATCAAAACATTTGCTCCAGCTGAATTTTGGACAATGACGGGCGCTAATCCTGCGGACTATGTTGATCTGAACATGGCGGACTTTTTGATGAACAACTTGCTGCCCGTTACCATCGGTAACATCATTGGCGGTGGTATCTTTGTTGGTATGTGGTATTGGCTAATCTATTTACGTGACTAATTCAGTTTACGAGATTAGTTGAAGCTCAGTGACAATACTGAACTGACTTATGACATTTACCAGAAGACGGTCTGCATTGCAGGCCGTTTTTTATTTGTGGAAAACCTACTCACTCATTTCTCAAATTGTCATGTGAACGCTCAATAGTATTAATCAACGTATGTGTATATGTCTTTGAAAACACCGAAGGATCAACGGTAATGATCGTTCTTTGGATGGAAATGGACAAAAAAAGATCTATATTGATTTGGTTATCCACAATTTCTGTGGATAACCTGTCTCAAATTCAGTGAGTAACCAGGCCTCAAGGGAGTGGGGAGGTTATTTCGAAGGCTGTATTTTAGCGAGAACTCGTCCTTCTTTCGTCAAGCAATTCTTCAATGAAAGGTGAAGAGCAAGTGCCAAAGAGCAACTCATCATCACGAAAATAGCCAGCATGATCATCAGTTGATACTTAATCGCGATCATCGGTGACGCCCCACCAAGAATTTGTCCTGTCATCATTCCTGGTAGTGTCACTAAGCCTGTCGTAGCCATAGAAGCCATAATCGGAGACATCGCTTTCTGTATTGCATTACGTACAAAAGGCGAAGCTGCATAGCTTGGTGAGGCTCCTAACGCGATTGCCGCTTCATATTCTGATTTCTGCGTTTCAAAAGCACCAAACAGGTTCTGCAATGCCACTATATTACTGCTTAAGCTATTACCCAATAACATCCCTGCGATCGGGATAAGGTATTGCGCGTTAAAAACCGGTGTTGGTTTAATGATGAAAAAGCAGATGAACAAGACAATAGGTACACAAGTTACCGCAAGGCTAACGGCGACAGGAGCCAAAAGTAGGTTTCTTGGCAGTCTAGATTTTTCAACAATCGAGCTTGCACCGACGATAATCATAGTAAATAACCACAGCAAATTGACCCACAAACTATTCAAAGTGAACAAGTATTCTAGGTAAAGTCCCACCAGAAATAGCTGAATAACCATACGAATGATGCTGATAGAAGCCTCTTTGCCAAGGCCGAGTTTTAACTTGTGGTTGATGGTAATGGGTAGCAAGAGAAGTGAGCTGAAGAACAATAACTGCCACCAAGATATATCAATAACGTCTTGCATAATGTTTCCTTTTAAGTAGGTCCCCATCATATCTGAAAGTGCCAAATGATGCATTTCAGCTTCTCAGCCGTTGCTTTAAAAAATACTCAATAATTTAACAATCAAACCACAAAATATTGGTTTTTTGAGGCATTTTTGGCTACTACTTAGTAGGTAAAACGTTAAAATTGGTTACAATACGGTTGCGCAGGTGTTGGAATTTAACATTTGTGAAATATACTTAATTCTTCACATTTGTTAATACTTTTTAATAACTTTGTTTAACTAAAAACAACTTTGGATGAGCTCAAAAAAGTATTGATTAGCAAGGGTTATAACGGGAGATTTGATTGAACCCTACTTTGAGTATGGTCTAAAATTTGTCGTTAGATACTTAAGAACTTTAGCCCCATAGAATGGGTTACTCGAAATTACTAAATACAAAATAGGCAAAATGTATGAGTGATGTTAATAAAATTGAAACTAGCGAAAAACATTCGCTGGAGTGGAAGTCTTTCCTCTTCATCGCGGTGGTTCTCTTCCCAATATTAAGTGTGGCTTTTGTAGGCGGTTACGGCTTCCTAGTTTGGGCACTGCAAGTGTTTGTATTCGGACCTCCAGGTGCTCACGGCGGCATGTAATGCCCTCTAAGTAACAACATTTTTTAAAATCAATATTTAAGAGAGCTAAACATGAAATCATTTTTAGTTAAATTATGGCGCACAATGACTCGCCCAGCAGTACACATCAGTCTTGGTGTACTAACTATGGGTGGCTTTATCGCCGGTGTTATTTTCTGGGGCGGTTTTAACACAGCTCTAGAGCACACAAATACAGAAGAATTCTGTGTAAGCTGTCACACCATGCGTGACAACGTATACGTAGAACTACAAGAAACGGTTCACTGGAAAAACACTTCTGGTGTACGTGCTACTTGTCCTGACTGTCACGTTCCACATGAATGGACAGCAAAAATCGCTCGTAAGATGCAAGCTTCTAAAGAAGTATTCGCTCAAGTATTTGGTGACCTAGATACGCCTGAGAAATTCGAAGCTCGTCGTATCGAACTGGCTAAACACGAATGGGATCGCTTCTCTTCGAACAAATCTCTAGAGTGTAAAAACTGCCACAACTACGATTCAATGGATTTCGAAAACATGCGCCCAACAGCGCGTATCCAGATGAAGAACGCGGCAGAGCGTGATCAAAGCTGTGTTGACTGTCACAAAGGTATTGCTCACAACCTTCCATTAGATATGGCATCAGCGAGCGGTATTGTTGGCGAGCTAGAAAACGTAGCAAGCAGCACATCTTACGCAAATGGTTCAGACGTGATCTCTATTCGTCACCTACCAATGTACACAGATGAAACAGCTGAAGTTGAAGCGGGTCTATTAAGCCCTGCAAGTAAAGTTGCGGTTATCGACGAAAAAGGCGACATGATCAAGATTCAAATCGACGGTTGGCGTAAAGCGAAAGGCTTCGGACGTGTAATCCAAGAAGACTTCGGTATGAACATCTCAACTGCAATCTTGACGAAAGAAGTATCTCAAAGTGACGTTATCACTGTTGGTGAGAAGAAAGAAGATGAGCTTACTGGCCTTCCATGGGAAGAAGTTAACCTAGCACTTTGGATGAAGAAAGAGTCTATGGTTGATAACTTCGATCCAATCTGGAACGCAGCGGGTCAAGCGTACCAATCTAACTGTTCAACGTGTCACTCACAGCCAGATGAAGCTCACTTCAGCGCTAACGGTTGGGTAGGCATGCTAGATGGTATGATTGCATTCGTTAACTTCGATACAGATACAGAAGCACTGGTTCTTAAGTATCTACAGAAGCACTCATCAGATTTTTCTGAAGGCCATCACTAATAAGACGTCAATTGGAGTAACACAATGGCAATTACAAGAAGAAGTTTTCTGAAAGGTGTCGCTACTACAAGTGCGGCATCGGTTATCGGTCCAAGCTTATTGGCGTCGGCATCAGCGTCTGCAGCAGAAACAGACGGTGCGTGGAAAGTCTCTGGTTCTCACTGGGGTGCATTCCGAGCTCGTGTTTATGCGGGTAAAGTACAAGAAATTAAACCTCTAGAAATCGATCAACACCCAACTGAGATGTTGAAAGGTATTAAAGGTATTATCTACAGCCCATCACGTGTGCGTTACCCAATGGTTCGCCTAGATTGGTTGAAGAAGCATAAATACAGCGCAGACACGCGTGGTAACAACCGTTTTATTCGTGTGACTTGGGATGAGGCACTAGACCTTGTTTACCGCGAGCTAGAGCGCGTACAGAAAGATTACGGTCCATGGGCGCTTCACACAGGTCAAACTGGTTGGAGACAAACGGGTCAGTTCCACAGCTGTACTAACCACATGCAACGTGCAATGGCACTTCACGGTTACTCTGTGAAGAAAATCGGTGACTACTCAACAGGTGCTGGTCAAACGATCATGCCTTACGTGTTAGGTTCTACTGAAGTTTACGCACAAGGTACATCTTGGGAACTTATCTTAGAAAACAGTGACAACATTGTTCTTTGGGGTAACGATCCAGTTAAAAACCTGCAAGTAGGTTGGACATGTGAGACTCACGAGTCGTTCGCATACCTAGAACAGCTGAAAGAAAAAGTTGCTAAGAAAGAGATCAACGTTGTTTCTGTTGACCCTGTTAAAAACAAAACAGGTCGTTACCTAGAAAACGAGCAAATGTACATCAACCCACAAACTGATGTGGCGTTCATGCTTGGTGTTGCTCACGTGCTTTACAACGAAGGCCTATACGACAAGAAGTTCATCGAAACTTACTGTCTAGGTTTTGAAGATTTCATCAAGTACGTTCAAGGTGAAACGAAAGACAGAGTTGAGAAGACGCCAGAATGGGCTTCTGCTATCTGTGGCGCAAGCGCGGACTCTATTCGTGACTTCGCTAAGATGCTGGTTAACGGTCGTACACAGATTCTTGTTGGTTGGAGTATCCAACGTCAAGAGCACGGTGAACAGCCTTACTGGATGTGTGCAGTTATCGCAGCAATGGTTGGCCAAATTGGTCTTCCGGGCGGTGGTATCTCTTACGGTCACCACTACTCTGGTATCGGTGTATCTTCAACTGGCTTCGCTGCTCCGGGTTCATTCCCGCTGAACATCGACCAAGGTCAATCGCCTAAGCACACTAACACTGATTACAACGGTTACAGCCGCGTAATCCCTGTTGCTCGTTGGGTTGATAGCCTGTTAGAGCCAGGTAAGAAGATCAAAGCAAACGGCGCAACAGTGACACTGCCTGACATCAAGATGATGGTATTCAGTGGTAACAACCCGTGGCACCACCACCAAGATCGCAACAAGATGCGTAAAGCATTCAAGAGCCTACAAACTGTAGTGGCTGTTGATTTCGCTTGGACTGCAACTTGTCGTCACTCTGATATTGTTCTTCCAGCTTGTACTCAGTGGGAACGTAACGATATCGATGGTTACGGCGCGTACTCTGGCCGTGGTTTGATCGCAATGCACAAGCTAGTGGATCCTCTGTTCCAGTCTAAGACTGACTTCGAGATCATGTCTAGCCTAACTAAGCGTTGGGGTCGTTACGACGATTACACGCGTGGTATGGACGAAATGCAGTGGGTTAAATCTCTGTACGACGAATGTCGCGCATCAAACGAAGGTAGCTTCGAAATGCCTGAGTTTGATGAGTTCTGGGAGAAAGGTTTCCTAGACTTCGGCAAAGGTAAGCCATGGACTCGTCACGCTTCATTCCGTGAAGATCCAGAGATCAACGCACTAGGCACGCCTTCTGGTTTCATCGAAATCACAAGCCGTACTGTTGGCAACATGGGTTACGAGCACTGTCAAGAACACCCAATGTGGTTCGAGAAATCTGAACGTTCACACGGTGGTCCAGGCTCTGACAAGCACCCGTACTGGCTACAATCTTGTCACCCAGACAAGCGTCTTCACTCTCAGATGTGTGAATCTGAAGAGTGGCGTGCGACTTACGCGGTACAAGGCCGTGAGCCAATCTACATCAACCCAGTAGATGCTAAGAAGAAAGGCATCAAAGATGGCGATGTAGTACGTGTGTTTAACGACCGTGGTCAACTACTAGCAGGTGCTGTTCTAATGGATAGCTACGCTCCTGGTGTTGTTCGTATCGAAGAAGGTGCTTGGTACGGTCCGATCAACGAGAAAGTGGGCGCGCTAGATACATACGGCGATCCAAACACACTGACTCAAGATATCGGTACGTCTGAACTTGCTCAAGCAACGTCAGCAAACACATGTTTGGTTGATTTCGAGAAGTTCCAAGGCAAACTGCCTCCAGTAACTTCATTCGGTGGTCCAATCGAAGTTTCTTAAGTCTTGTCTTAAGAACCAAGATTAAAGCTTGAATTAAAGCCCCTGTAAGCACTCTTACAGGGGCTTTTTGTATTTTAGATGTCTGTGTTAGTGTTTCTAAATAAGCATTGTAACAGGGCTAATAGAGGGTGTTTTGAGCAGGCTGTAACGCGCTGTTTGAGAGAGGTGGTAGAAGCAGTGAAGCAGGAAGGGAATGTAAAAAGAACCTGTGGAAAGACTTAAGCAGACGGAAACAAAAAGGCCGATACAAAGTACCGACCTTACAGAAGCCTATGTAGTTAACTCTGATCAAGTTAGATCTCAAACATAAACCAATAGCCATAAGCACAGATTAAAGCGGGCACACTTGAATACAAGGTTGCGACCAGTGCTGCTTTCGGTGCCATCGCAATCGCAGGGAATAGCGCATCTCCATCATTTGAAATTGCATTACCTACCTGAGCAGAAAGTGGAAGCGCACCTGAAAGGTAAAGGCTAGTCACCAATAATTGTGGTCCACAGCCCGGTAGCAAGCCCATCAGGACCCCTGCCAGGGGGAGCATAATGCCCCAGCTTGAGAATAGCGTCGCAAAATCCACATTTGCTAGCACAGAGCCAAATTCGAAGAAGAGAAAGGCAACCACAACCCACGCTGTGACAAAGTTGGTGTCTTGAGCGGTTTTTTGCAGTGGATGAGAGCCTAAACATTTCTCATCTTCACTCACGGCTGATTTGTAATCCTCAATTTCACGGGTTAGCCCCCACAGAAACATCGAGCTGATCAGCAAAACTGTCCCCGCCCATTCCATCGACATTTCAGGCAAAGCGAGCAGCTCGTTCACATCGACTTGAAAAGAGCCAAGTAGGGCAACGGCAGCACCCGGAATAATCAGTACAGACCACAGGTAACCTTGCAGGTTTATCGCTTTTTTAGAGACCGATTCTTTGTCTTGAGATTGAGAAGCACAGCTGCTCACCACTTCATTTTTCTCTGCTTTTTTTGGGCGTAAGAAGTCGTCTGCGTGAAACAAGTTAATGATTCGGCCTGACGCAGTACCCACGATCACGCCCATCGCCATCATGGCTAAACCTGTCTTAGGCTCGCTCGCTATGAGCAGGAACGCCGCGTCACCCATGGTTGAGACGAGCACCGCAACTACCGCACCAAATCCGAGTTTTCCCGAGATAAATTGTGTGGTTACCACTATCGCACCGCCACAGCCGGGCAACGCGCCCATGAGAGCCGCGAATACCACTTGGTTTGAACGAGATTGATGGACGAGCTTATTGAAGACGTTATCTTTGTTTATGTACAGACTTAACCAGTGGTAAATAGCCAAGGTTAAAGCAACATAACAAGACACTGCCCAAAACGCGTCTGACAAAGTAGTCACCGTCAGCTCTCGTGTAGCTGGGGCTGCAACCAAAGCTGCAAGTGAGACAGGCAAAAGCAGGCGCTTAAATGACAGTGAAAACTGAGTTGTTTTCGCAGCACTACTGCTTGGCAAAAAAGAGATTAGTCGATCCATAGGTGTTACTCAAAATTAGTGGCTTAAGATAAATATATACGAATGATAATAATTATCAATTGCATTTGTTGTTTTTTTATCTATTGTTACTATTGGCTAAACCCACGAAACATGACCAATCTAAAAAAATGAGGTAAAGTATGGCTAATAAAGAGAGGCTCTAAAGGTAGAGTCATAATTGTTAGTGTAATAGGAAGAAACATGATTTTAGTTGTTGGTCACAAAAACCCTGATAGTGACAGTATTTGTAGTGCGTTAGTTGCAACTGAGCTTCTTAAGGCTCGTGGCGAGGAAGCGACACCAATTCGCCAAGGCGAGATCAACCGCGAAACTCAACACATTCTAGAAGTCGCTGGTGCTGAAAAGCCAGAGCTTCGTACTTCTGTTGCTGGTGAGAAAATCTGGCTAGTAGACTACTCAGATCTAGCACAAGCACCAGATGATGTTGCTGATGCAGAGATCGTAGGTATTGTTGATCACCACCGTCTAGGCGACGTGATGACAGTAAACCCAATGGAAGCTTGGATCTGGCCTGTTGGTTGTACAAACACTGTACTTTTCAACATGTTCAAGATTGAAGGTCACGCAATCTCTCAACAAATCGCTAAACTAATGATGTCTGCAATTCTTTCAGACACAGTTGGTTTCGCTTCTCCAACATGTACTCAAAAAGACAAAGACGCGGTTGCTGAGCTTGCTGAAATTGCTGGCGTAACTGACGTTGATGCATTCATCAAAGCGCTTCTAATCGCAAAAACAAACATCGAAGGCCTATCTGCTGCACAGCTAGTAGAAAAAGACCTTAAAGGCTACCCATTCAACGGTCGTGATGTTGTTGTTGGTCAAGTTGAACTTGCGACTCTTGAGCAAGTAGACGGCATGATCGAAGCGCTAGAAGCTGATCTTGAAGAGCGTTGTGAGAAAGACGGTCTAGCGTTCGCTGCGGTAATGCTAACAGATATCACTACTGCTCAAACTCGTCTTCTATACAAAGGTGAGTGGGCTGAGAAATTGGTTAAGCACGAGAAAGGCGGCGTATTAATGATGGAAAATACACTAAGCCGTAAGAAGCAAGGCTGGCCTTGGCTACAAGGTGAGCTTGTTTAATCAAGTCGCTTAATATTAAACGCCTGCTTATTTAGCAGGCGTTTTTCTTTGAAGTAGACTTTCTTCTTCATCGATAATGTTTGAAGTTAACAACACTCGGCATAAAATAGCTTTAAGAGCAAAGTTACTGACTAAAGTAGGAAATTAAGATGACTACACAGCTAGACGATAAAAAAATCGCTGAAATCAACAAGTATACGGGCGAGCAACGCCTGAAATACTGTGTGAAAGAAATCGTAGCAAACCGTGAAGTATGGATCTTAACCGATGAACACGGTTGTGTAATGCTGAACACAGAAGATGAAGATTGTGTTCCAGTATGGCCAAACCAAGAGTTCGCAGAATCATGGGCAACGGGTGATTGGTCTGAGTGTAAAGCTGAGTCTATTTCGTTGAACAAATGGCACAGTCGCTGGACGAACGGTCTAGAAGACGACGAACTTGCTGTTGTAGTATTCCCGAACGAGCAAGAAGAAGGCGTTATCTTGTTCCCGGATGAGTTCGACTTCGAATTGAAAAAGCAGGCAGCTAAGCGCTAGTTCTTTCGTAATACAGTAACATCGTAAGTCAGCGTTGCCTTTCTTAGGCAGCGCTATCATTCAATTATCCCATCTAAGTTACTTCCAACGTATATTCGTCAATACCCAATCAACTGATACAAAGGCGCTTGCTGTGCGGCTTTAGAAGCTTGCTGAAGCACACCTGTTTTGCTGTATCTCTTGAGTATCTTTCGAACGATAGGTTTTACTTCAGATTTTGTCATTCCAGCTTTCAATTCTGGTTCATACAGCAATTGCAGTAGCACTACGTCTAACGGCGATAATAAGTCTTCTGGCGTGTGGTCGTTGAAAATAGAAGGGTAGGCTTTATCTGAATCATTCGGCAGGCCTAGAACTTGTGTGATCTCTTCCACGATACAGGCGACCAGCTTACCTCGCGATCTTGCCTGATCAACCGGGATTACAATCCCAGCGTATACAATCTCGCCTTTAGAATTGGTTCTATAGCCCGCCGTGCAGATGGCGCTATTTAAATGTTGAGTTGATTTGAGCTTGAGCACCGATTTCGCCTCAGATACCCACTGGCTCTGCCTTGTGTATATCCATTTAACGTTCGCTTCGGACTCTTTACTGACGATTGTTATTGGATGTTGGGTGACTTCAGATAAGTGTTTGATATGAAGCTCTGTGATCTCTTGATGCAGTTCCTCATCGCCCACTCGATGATCGATCCAAATCTTGATCGGTTGTTTCCACTTGGCGAGCGGTTTGTTGCCTTGGGAGTATTCGTGTTGAAGCGCGACGTTATAAAAGGCAGTTTCGACGAAGCTTCTATCTAGCCATGTGAGCGGTGTGCTTGTCGCGTTAAAGGACAACAGCACCAACAAGAGGGGAAGCATTGAAGCTGTTCGATACATACTTTTCCCCTCTGCTAAATGTAGCGTGATTCCAGGTTAGTGGTTCGGCGCTTTGGAGAAATGGCTCTCAACCAATCTTTGGGTGATTTGGTGAGTTGGATTGGTTAGCACTTGATCTGTTTCCCCACTCTCAACCACATTGCCTTCATGCATGACAATAATCTTGTCGGTAATGTGCTTAACAATACCGAGGTGTTGAGATACATAAACGAACGATACGCCCATCTCTTCTTGTAACTCTAAGAACAGATTGATGATTTGCGAGCGCATTGCCATGTCCAAACCATTTAAAGCTTCATCAGCAACAATGATGGATGGCTGAAGTATTAAGGCACGAGCCAAACAAACCCTTTGTTTCTGGCCTGCAGCAAGCATCTGAGGGTAGAAATACGCATGTTCCGGTAGAAGGCCTACGCGCAGTAGTGTGTCTTTCACACGACGCATACGAGCTTCTGGAGGCATGTTGGTGTTTCGCTTTAATGGACCTTCAAGAATTCGACCGATCTGAATGCGCGGGTTAAGTGACGTATTCGGATCTTGGAAGATCATTCGAATCAGCTTACAACGAGTCGAGTAGTCTTTGTGCTCTAGCTTTTCGCCATTCACGCGGATCTCGCCTGCGGTTGGCTCCACCATGCCTGCGAGCATTCTGGCTAATGTTGATTTGCCAGAACCATTCTGGCCGATAAAACCAATTGTCTGGCCTGCTTCAAGAGAAAAGCTAACTGGCTTCACCGCCTGATGAATCTTTTTACGGAAAAGACCAGAGCGAGTCGTAAAGTCTTTAGACAAATCACTGACTTCTAATAATGCACTCATGATTTCTTTTTCTTCTCCATATTCAGAGGGAAGTGACAGTTGAACTTATGGTTCTTGATACGTTTCGTATGTGGGATCTCGACACACTGCCTTTGTGCGTATGGGCAGCGAGGCCCTAATCGACAACCAATAGGAAGATGTTGCAGCGGTGGAATTGACCCCGGCAAAGACTGGAGCTTCTCCTTGTGGGGAATCCAGTCGTTAAAGTCTGGCATCGCTTTTAACAAAGCAACGGTGTACGGGTGCTTTGGTGCATCCAACAGCTTCGGTGTATCAGCGGATTCTACCGATTGACCACAGTACATCACGGTAATGCGAGTCGCCCATTGGGTAATGGTGGTTAAGTCATGGCCGATCAACACGATGGTGGTGTTATTGATCTGGTTCATACGACTCAAAAGACGCAATATTTGAGACTGTGTAATTGGGTCTAAATCGTTGGTTGGCTCGTCAGCAATCAAGACTTTTGGCTTGGCAGCGATCGCCATTGCGATCATGACTTTTTGACACTCACCATCTGTCAGCTCATAAGAGTAACTGTCCATTAGGCGAGAGTGGTCTTTGATGCCGACTTTGTGTAGTAATGCGATCGCTTGCTTCTTACGCCACTTAAATCGTTGCCACCAACGACCTTCAAACGAATGGGAAGGGATCGCTTCAACGAGCTGGTTACCTACTTTTTCAGAAGGGTCAAGACACGTTGATGGCTCTTGGAAGATCATTGCGATATCGCGGGCGATCACTCGGCGTCTTTCTTTCGGCGTCAGTTGCAGTAGGTCGATATTACCTAAGCGCATTCGGTCTGCAGAAACCTTCCAGTTTTCTTTACATACTCCGACGATCGCTTTTGCAACCAAACTCTTACCTGAGCCTGATTCACCTACTAAGCCACGAATTTCCCCTTCATTGAGGGTAATACTCATTCGATCTACGGCTTTAACCATCCCTTGAGGGGTCTCAATCTCGATGGTTAGATGTCGAATATCAAGTAACGGCATTATTCGATTCCTGCATTTAGCGCTTGGCGAACACCTTCACCGACGAGGTTAATCACGATAACTGTAAACATAATAGCTAAGCCGGGTAGGGTAACTGTCCATGGCGCAAGGTAAATCAACTCGACCGAATCACCCAAGATGGAGCCCCATTCGGTACTCGGTGCTTGAGCGCCAAGCCCTAGGAAACCTAAAGCCGTGATATCAAGAATTGCGACTGACAGTGCCAGCGTAACTTCAAGAGCGATCACGGTAAGGATGTTCGGAAGGATTGAGTTCCATAGCAGGTAAAAATCGTTCGCACCATCAAGGCGAGAAGCCAGAATATAGTCTTTTTCTACTTCAGCATGCACGGCAATGTACACCGAGCGTATAAAGCGCGGGATCAGTGCCAAGCACAAGGCGAGCAAGATATTAAACTCCCCAAAGCCAAGGAATGCCACGAAGATAATCGCCAGCAGAAGAGATGGAATCGACATAACAGTATCAAGCAGGTGGTTTAGCGTGCTTGATAGTAAACCGCGCGTCATACCAGCAAGTACGCCAATCAGACAACCAATGACGGCTGCGATAAAGGTAATCACCACCGCGGCGCCGAAGGTTAACTGAGAGCCAATTATTAGGCGAGAGAGAATATCTCTGCCTAAGTCATCCGTACCCAAAAAGTATTCTACCGTTCCCGCAGGATCCCAAGAGGGCGGCGTTAATAGGTGACCGGTTTGTTCTTGTGCATCATGCGGGGCTAGCCACGGTGAAGTGACGGTGACCAGAATGATAAGCACCAAACACCACAAGCCAAACATAGCTAGATTATTGCTGCGGAAGCTGCGCCAGAAACGTTCGAACTGGGTTGGAATCTGTTCTTCTTGGTAGACGTTATTTGTTAGCATACCATTCCTTCCTTACCAGTGGATTGATCATCGCGCCCAGTAGATCGGACAGAATATTAGCGGTCAAAACTAAGGTAGCCACCACAATTACACCAGCTTGAATTGAAACGTAATCTTGATTCGATAAGGCATCCAATAACCAGCGGCCAATGCCCGGCCAGTTAAAGATAGACTCGGTAACAATAGCAAGCGTTAACATACTCGATAGCTGAACACCGACCTTAGGAATAATCGGAGGTATCGCGTTTCTTAGCACGTGCTGCGTGATGATCTCTCTAGTTGAAAGACCTTTAATTCGCGCAGCGCGGATGTAGTTTTGCGTCATTACTTCAGCCACTGACGCTCTCATCAATCGGATGACCTGAGTCGTTGGCGCCAGTGCTAAAACAAGACAAGGCAACGCCATGTGCTCGATAACACTTTGTAGTGCGTGCGCACGGTAGCGACCCTCGGCAAAAAAGGCGTCAATCATCGCGAATCCAGTCACGTGTTCAATCTCGTAAAGTAGGTCGTATCGGCCACCAACTGGGAACATTTCAAAGTGCAGTGAAAACACCATGATCATCAGCAACGCGACCCAAAATATAGGCGCAGAGTAACCGGCCATTGAGGTGAACGATATGGTGGTATCAACAAATTTACCTTGTCTCATACCAGCAATGGTGCCGAAAGGGATACCGATGATGAGTGCCAACACAAAGGCAAAGAAGCACAGCTCTAGCGTTGCAGGGAACACCAGGACCAACTCATCGATGATAGGCACACCGTGTTTGCTTAGGCCAAAGTTTAGCGTCGATAATTCAGTGATATAGCTAATCCAACCGGGCCAAAAATCTTGAATTGCCCAAGGTGAGGTTTGGTCTAATCGAAGCAGGGAAAAACCTACCAAGGTCAGAATTCCTAGCGTAATAACGAATAAGTTTACACGTCTTAATGTATACCAAAACATTACTGCACCTCTCTTCTGACTTGATCAAAAGGTTGGGCATTGAAAGGACTTGCTTTAAAGCCTGTTAGCGAACGATCGTGCACGCGAAATTGCACGCCATGAGCTAAAGGAATCACAGGAACTTCTTCATTGAGAATGTTTTGGGCTTGTCGGTACAAGTTCACACGGTGCCTTTGTTGATTGATCTCTAATGCTAAGTCGAGAAGGAAATCAAAGTCTGAATTACACCACATCGAGACGTTTAACCCTGCACGCTCAGAGCTGCATGAGAGCAGCGGACGTAAGAAGTTGTCCGGGTCACCGGTATTGCCTATCCAGCCTGTAAGCAACAAGTCTGTTGAGGAAATAGAGGACAACTGTGTGCGGTCAAATCGGTCGTCGGTATAGAGTTTCAATTCAATACCAATATCGGCTAAGTTTGCTTGGATAAGTTCTGCCGTTTTTCTTGGACTTGGATTGTATGCGCGTGGCTCTAGTGGTACCCACATTGAAAGCTCTAACCCAGGTTCAACGCCAGCTTCTTTGAGAAGCGCAACCGCATAGTTTCGGTCGTAGCGAACTTGAACGCTGTCTTTTTGGTGAGCCCAAGAAGTCGGAGGAAGCAAGGTGTAGGCTTTGGTTCCTGTACCGTAATACACAGAATCAAGAATGTTCTGACGATTGATGGCTAAGTTGAGCGCTTTACGAACTCGAGAGTCACGCAGTGCAGGGTGCTCAGTATTCAGCGCGATGAAAGAGACATTAACCGCCGGAGTAGCAGAAATCTTCAACTCTTCATGAGCCTGAATAATAGGGATTTGGCTAGAAATTGGTGAGTTGAGCACGTCACACTCACTACGCAGAAGCTTGGCAAGTGTGCCTGTTCCACGTTGCGAAGTATCGAACACAACTTGGTCCATTTGTACTTCACCTTTCCAGTAGTGCTTGTTCTTTTTCAAGCGCACTAGGTCGTTGATTTGGTATTCATCTAAGTAGAAAGGGCCAGTGCCGACTGGATTGGAATCGATTCGATTTTTCTCATCCGCTGCAATGAGCTGATTGGCATACTCCTTAGAGTGAATGACTGCATAGCTGGTGGCGATATTGTTGAGAAACGAATTGTCTGGGCGACTTAATTGGAATTTCACCGTTAGGTCATCAACTGCGGTGATATCGACAATCAGGTTTTTGAAGTCGATTCCGGCAAACCATGGGTATAGGCCGCCACCCACATAATGAAATGGGTTTGAACTATCAATGACACGTTCAAAGCTAAACACCACATCTTGTGCATTCATGCTACGAGTAGGGGTGAACCAGTCTGTCGTTTGGAACGCAACATTTGGGCGCAGTTTGAACGTGTACTCTGTACCTGATTTATCAACAGACCAACTTGTCGCCAAGTTCTGTTTTGGTCGGTACGTCATAGGATCAAGAGTGAGCAGTGTATCGAAAATTTGAGGACTCAGCGATTCTGCGGTAATGCCACTATCAACCAGCTGTGGGTTGAAGGTACTAGGATTACCTTGGCCGCAATAAATGAAGCCTTTTTCACGGATTTGCTCGTGATTCACACTCTCACCACATCCAGCGAGAAAGCTCAGCGTACAGATGCTCAGTGATAGTCTTATTAGTGCTTTCATAAAAAGAAATACTTTTCGAAACGAGGCGTTAGAGGAGCCTCAAGATCCGGACAATTTAACATTTTATTTATTCGGCTCCAAATAATAATCAAGCGTGGACAGCTATTTATCGTTAGCTTGTCCGACAATCGCGTACTTCCTCACCATTCCACGTAATTGGTTGTAGGTTAACCCAAGTAATTCTGCGGCTTGTTTCTGGTTATATTTGCTCTGTTTGAGGGCTTGGTTGAGTAGCTTGATGTCTTGTTGTTCTTGCCATGCTTTGTAATCAAGCGGCAAAGAAAACAAGCTCTCTGATGAAGTATGGCTGTTAGACGGCTCATTGCCAGTTTCCGGAGAGGAATCTTGCTCTGTTTTCCATGCGGGTTTAAATGGGTTAAACACCAAATATTCAATAGGATATGGATCTTTTCCGTGCTGATAGATAGCTCGCTCTATGACGTTTTTGAGTTCTCGTACATTCCCTGGCCAAGAATAATCCAAAAGCGATTCAACGGCAGAGGGGGCAAAGCCAACAAACAACTCCAATTCCAATTCACGACACATCTTAATGGCGTAATATTCTGCCAGTAGCATGATGTCTTCTTTTCGCTCACGCAAAGGAGGGATAGTAATGACGTCAAACGCCAGTCTATCTAATAGGTCTGCTCGGAATTCGCCCTTTAATGCCATGTCTGGTAAGTCGGCATTGGTTGCACACACCAGTCTGACATTGGCACTTAGCGCCTTTTGCCCACCGACACGTTCATATTGCCCGTATTCAATAACGCGCAGTAGTTTCTCTTGAACCGCAAGGGGAGTGGTCGCCAGCTCATCCAGAAACAGCGTTCCGCCTTCTGCTCTTTCAAAACGACCTTGATGACGCCCTTTCGAACCCGTAAAGGATCCCGATTCATGACCAAACAGTTCTGAATCAATCAAACCTTCACTTAAGGTTGAGCAGTTCAATGAGATCAAAGGTTGATCCCAACGTCTTGAAAGGTAATGCAGTCTTTGTGCGATCAACTCTTTACCTGTGCCACGTTCGCCAATGATCAGAATGGGTCTTTCTATTGGTGCGAGTTGGGAAACTTTATCTAACACAGAGAGAAAGCTAGGTGATTCACCAATGAGGTTCTGCTGCATAGCGGGTCCTTGTATGAATTAATCGCTGGAGAGGTCATGTAAGAGCCATAGTGGTGAAAAATACCAATACTTGGCTAAATTCATCATAGCATGGTTCGAGTTAATCACCATTTTATTGTAAGTAACTGATAATAAATGGCTTAAAAGTTGGCACGCTACTTGGATTATTTATGGTAGGTTTAACAACAAACGTAAATTTTTGAGCAAGTGGATTGATAAAGTCGCACAACGATTTGAAACGCATTTGCCATCATTGTAATTAAGGAGTTCCTCATGGGTATTTTTTCTCGCTTTGCAGACATTGTAAATTCAAACATCAGTGCACTATTAGATAAGGCTGAAGATCCAGAAAAGATGATTCGTCTTATTATCCAAGAAATGGAAGACACCTTAGTTGAAGTTCGTACCAACTCAGCAAAAGCAATTGCTGACAAGAAAGAGCTAGCGCGTAAAGTAGAAGCTATCGAAACACAGATTCTAGATTGGCAAAATAAAGCGACACTTGCCCTGACCAAACAACGCGAAGATTTGGCGAGAGCGGCGCTAATCGAAAAGCAAAAACTGGAAGACATCATCAAGAGCCTTCACACCGAACAAACCTTGGTTCATGAAACCATCGAAAAATTGACGAGTGAAATTGGTAAACTTGAAACAAAGATCGCAGAAACTCGTGCAAAGCAACAAGCATTAATGATTCGTAACAATGCGGCAAGCAACCGTCGTGATGTTCAAAAACACCTGCACTCAAGCAAAACCAACGAAGCAATGGCGAAGTTTGAGCAATTCTCGCGTAAAGTGGATGAATTAGAAGCTGAAGCGGACGTTTACGCTAAGACTGGCAACGCAAAATCTTTAGACCAAGAGTTTGCCGAGCTACAAGCTCAAGATGAAATCGAAAAAGAGCTAGCGAAACTGAAGCAACAAGTTGAAAACCGTGATAAATAATCTAGGAGTTGTCTATGTCAACATTTCTAATTGCAGGTCCACTGATTGTCTTTTTAATCTTCGTGGCACCGCTATGGTTATTCTTACATTACCGCAGCAAGAAGAAATCCAGCAATGGTCTTTCTGAAACGGATCTTCAACGTCTGCATAAGCTTTCTGCGCAAGCCGAATCCATGCAAGACCGAGTGAAAACGCTAGAAAAAATACTGGATGCGGAGTCGCCTAACTGGAGACGAAACTATGAGTAGAGAACTGTATCGCGACACGATTAACGGCAAATTGTCTGGTGTGTGTGCAGGGTTAGCGAACTATTTTGGCCTTGAAGTGTGGTTGGTTCGCATCTTAGTTATCTCAGCAGCACTGCTTGGTGGTAGTTTTCTGGTGTTATTAGCGTATTTAGCTTTGACATTTATGCTTGAAAAACAACCACCTCAGTATGTCGACCAAATGAAGGCGAAACAAGAGCATACGCTGAAGCAAAAGCCTTGGGAAAAAGGGCAAACTGCAGAGTCGCTATTGAACACTTTAGAGGGTGATTTCCAGAAGTTAGAGACCAGTGTCCGCAACATGGAAGCTTATGTCACCTCAGATACGTTTAAAGTGAATCGTGAATTTAAGAACATGTAGTGGTAAAACCTAAAAAGGATTAGATAACGGTTTAGGAAAATTTATTCCAAGCCGTTATTTTTTTTAATAATTTTCTCTAAATAAATCTTACGCTGACTGGTAAGTTACATGTGATTAATCTATGTTATAAAAATATTTATAGATATGGATGATCACCAATGTATAGAGCCTCCCTTGTCCTATTGACTGCCTTAGCTGGGTTGTCTGGGTGTGGTAAGGAGCTTCCTCCCGTGCCTGAACCTGAGTCCAGACCCGCCAAACTCTTCACTGTCTCCGTCGGTAATAATGCCTTTGAGCGTAATTTCCCTGCTACCACAGAAGCTGGTGACAGAGCGGTACTCGCATTCCGTGTTCCTGGGTTATTGCAGAGCATCGATGTGACCGCTGGGCAGCACGTGTCTAAAGGCGACGAGCTTGCTAAGTTAAATCCCGATGAATATCAACTACTCGAGAAGCAAGCAAAAGCGAATTTTCAGCTAGCCGATGTTCAATATCAACGTGCGATCAAACTTCGTAAAGATCGTGTGGTATCAGAGCAAGATTTCGACCAAGCGAAAGCGAACCACAATTCAGCTCGCGCGGTGCTTAATCAAGCTAACGCGAATCTTCGCTACACCACTTTGGTTGCGCCGTATGACGGAACCATTTCCATCATTCCTGCTGAAAACCATGAATACATTGCGGCTAAACAAGGCGTGATGAATATTCAAACCAATCAAATTCTTAAAGTCGTCTTCTTATTACCCGACCAACTTATTACGCGCTTTTCATCAGGGTTCGAGATGGATGCAACCATGGTTTTTGATGCGTTTCCTGAAAACTCTTACGTTTTAACCTTCCAAGAAGTGGATACCGAAGCTGACCCGAAAACAGGTTCGTACAAAGTCACCATGGTAATGGAAAGACCAACCGATGTGGGTATTTTGCCCGGTATGTCTGGCTCGGTAAATCTCGTTTCATCGTTAGCGGCGGCCACCAAAATACCAACGTCAGCAATGATGACCGATGGGGATGATGTCTCTGTATGGCGTGTGAATAGCGACGGCATTGTTGAAAATGTTGCCATTGTCATCGATGAAAAACGCCATATCGTCTCTGGATTGAACGATGGCGATCGCATTGTGACTTCTGGCGTCAATGGTCTTGAGTCGGGCATTAAAGTTCGAGAGTGGATCAAGGAAAGGGGGCTATAACATGAAAACACTTAAAGTGGCTGCTGGCCTGTCGTGTTTAGCCTTACTGACGGCTTGTGAAGATAAGCAAGCTGTAGAAGTGAATAACACGCCCTTGGTTAAAGCTATCGAGATTTCAGTCATCGATTTTAGCGACAAACTCTATTTCCCTGCGGTAGCAAACGCTGCTGAGAAGGCTCACCTCAGTTTCCGAGTTGCGGGTGAAATCTTCAAGCTAGATGTGAAGGAAGGTGAACGAGTTGCCAAAGGGGACATCATTGCCGAGCTTGACCCTACCGATTATCAATTGGATGTGGACAATGCTCAAGCTCGTTACACGGTAATCAATAGTCAATACCGACGTTCAAGTCCGCTAGTGAAGAAAGGCTTATTGGCGAAGTCACAGTTTGATGAAATTGCTGCTCAACGCCAGATCGCTTATGCCGAGCTGGAACTCGCAAAACTGCGCTTGTCGTTCATTAAGCTTCGTGCTCCTGTTGATGGGATCATTTCTCGTGTCAGTGTCGATCAATATGAAAATATTCAGGTAGGCCAGCAGGTCGTGAACATTCACAGTGTCGAGGATGTTGAGGTTGTTATCCAACTGCCTGACCAGATTTACGTGAATCAGCCTAGCGAACAGCTGTTATCGAATGTTGAGGCTGTGGTAAGAGTACCCAGTGGCAATGAATACACGGCGGCTATTAAGGAGTTTACCACTGAACCTGACCCAAGCACGGGCACGTTCACGGTGACGCTTGCTCTACCTATGCCGGAAGATGATTTGATTCTGGATGGTATGGCCGTTGAGGTGACGTCAAATGGGCGAGATATCGGCTTGGAGTTAAAAGCTGGGGTACTTATCCCAATCGAAGCTGTGTTTAATGCGGATGGCGATGATTTAACGCGCCAGAACTCTTATGTATGGGTACTTAATGACGACAGTACCGTCTCAAAACAGCAAGTCGTAATAGGAAAAGCCAATCAGAAAACATTGCAGATCATGAAAGGATTAGAAATGGGGCAGCATGTCGTTGTTGCAGGCGTATCGCGATTGCGAGATGGGATGACAGTGGAAGTATTGTCTCAGGAGACGAACAATGAGTGAAGTAAATAACAAGCCCCAAAATGACGATCAACAGGGTGATGATCAGATCACAGGTGTTGCTTCTTACTTTATACGTAACAAAGTCATTAGCTGGATGCTATCTCTGATCTTTCTTATTGGTGGTGTCTCTGCCTTTTTCGGCTTGGGTCGTTTAGAAGATCCTGCCTTTACCATCAAAGATGCGATGGTTGTGACCTCTTACCCAGGGGCCACACCTCAACAAGTTGAAGAAGAAGTTACTTACCCACTAGAAAAAGCGATTCAACAACTTACCTATGTGGACGAAGTGAACTCTATCTCTAGCCGCGGCCTATCACAGGTAACGGTGACGATGAAGAACAACTACGGCCCAGATGATCTTCCGCAAATATGGGATGAACTTCGCCGAAAAGTGAATGATCTCAAGGTTGAACTGCCACCCGGCGTCAATGATCCTCAAGTCATCGATGATTTCGGTGACGTTTACGGTATTTTGCTGGCGGTGACGGGGGATGGCTATAGCTACAAAGAGCTGCTGGATTACATTGATTACCTAAGGCGAGAGCTAGAGTTGGTTGATGGGGTCAGTAAAGTCTCCGTTTCCGGCCAACAACAAGAGCAAGTGTTCATTGAGATATCGATGAAACGGATAAGCTCTCTGGGTCTGTCTCCAAGCACGGTATTTAATCTTTTATCGACTCAAAATATTGTATCAAGTGCGGGTGCGGTAAGAATTGGCGACGAATACATTCGAATTCATCCAACGGGTGAGTTCCAGAATGTTGAGCAGCTTGGCGATTTAATTCTGACAGAAGGTGGTGCTCAAGGTCTCATCTATTTAAAAGATGTGGCGAATGTAACTCGTGGTTATGTTGAAGTGCCAAGTAACATCATTGGCTATAACGGCAAGCTCGCACTTAACCTTGGTGTCTCTTTTGCGCAAGGCGTGAACGTAGTAGCGGTTGGTGAAGCGTTTGATCGAAGATTGGCCGAGCTAAAGTATCAACAACCCGTCGGCATCGACATCTCCGAGGTTTATAACCAACCTAAAGAGGTAGACAAGTCGGTAAGCGGATTTGTGGTGAGTTTAGGGCAGGCGGTTGCGATCGTAATCGTGGTGTTACTGTTCTTCATGGGACTAAGATCGGGCCTATTGATTGGTTTGATACTGCTATTGACCGTATTCGGTACATTCATTTTCATGCAGTACTTCAAGATCGACCTACAACGTATTTCACTGGGCGCGTTGGTTATAGCCTTGGGGATGCTGGTGGATAATGCCATTGTGGTGGTGGAAGGGATATTGATCGGCACGCAGAAGGGGCGAACCCGGATGCAGGCCGCCACCGATATCGTAACCCAAACCAAATGGCCGCTGCTTGGTGCGACGGTTATTGCGGTGACTGCGTTTGCTCCAATTGGTTTATCTGAAGACTCAACAGGCGAATACTGTGGCACCTTGTTCACGGTGCTACTGATCTCCTTGATGCTGAGTTGGTTTACTGCCATCTCGCTCACGCCGTTCTTTGCCGACATGTTCTTTAAAGGTCAGAAGGTCGATCCAGATAACGAAGGTAAGGACCCATACAACGGGATGGTTTTTGTTATCTACAAAAACTTCCTTGAGTTCTGTATGAAGCGTGCTTGGTTAACCATGTTTGTTCTGATTATTGGTTTAGGCGCGAGTGTGTACGGTTTTGGTTTCGTTAAGCAAGCCTTCTTCCCGTCTTCAACCACACCTATGTTCCAAGTGGATGTGTGGATGCCAGAAGGTACCGATATTCGAGCGACCAATACCAAGCTTAAAGTGCTTGAGAGTTGGCTAGCTGAGCAGGACGAAGTTGAACATATCACGACAACCGCGGGTAAAGGCCTGCAACGTTTCATGCTGACTTATGCGCCAGAGAAAAGTTATAGCGCTTACGGCGAGATAACGGTTCGTGTGAAAAGTTATGAAGTACTTGAAGGGCTAATGAAACGCTTCCGTGAACATGTAAATGGTCAGTTCCCAGAGATTGACTACAAGCTTAAACAGATCGAATTAGGTCCTGGTGGCGGTGCGAAAATTGAAGCGCGAATTGTGGGTTCTGATCCAACGGTTTTACGTTCAATCGCTGCACAAGTGATGGACATCATGCGTGCTGATGAAGGCGCATTTAACGTTCGTCACGATTGGCGTGAAAGAACTAAGGTATTAGAGCCTCAGTTCAATGAAAGCCAAGCGCGTCGTTATGGTATTACTAAATCTGACGTTGATGATTTCCTAGCAATGTCTTTCTCTGGTAAGTCGATTGGTGTGTATCGTGATGGTACAACGTTAATGCCGATTGTGGCTCGTTTGCCTGAAGACGAGCGTGTCGATATTCGTAACATCGAAGGCATGAAGATCTGGAGCCCAGCATTAAGTGAGTACATCCCACTTCAACAAGTAACGTTAGGTTACGAGCTAGAATGGGAAGATCCACTGATCATCCGTAAGAACCGTAAGCGTATGCTAACGGTAATGGCGGATCCTGATCTATTGGGTGAAGAGACGGCCTCAACTCTACAGAAACGCTTACAACCACAGATTGAAGCGATTGAGATGCCTCCGGGTTACTCATTGGAATGGGGGGGGGAATATGAGTCGTCAGCAGATGCACAGGCGTCACTATTCACAACCATGCCTCTGGGTTACTTGTTCATGTTCTTAATCACTGTGTTCTTGTTTAACTCGGTGAAAGAGCCTCTGATCGTTTGGTTAACGGTTCCATTGGCGTTGATAGGGGTGACGACAGGCTTGCTAGCCTTGAATACACCATTCGGCTTTATGGCGCTGTTGGGCTTCTTGAGTCTATCTGGGATGCTTCTGAAGAACGGTATCGTACTACTTGATCAAATTGAGATTGAGATGAAATCTGGTAAAGATCCGTATGTAGCGGTTGTTGATGCGGCTCTGAGTCGTGTTCGCCCGGTATGTATGGCGGCGATTACCACCATTCTAGGTATGATCCCTCTACTACCGGATATCTTCTTCAAACCAATGGCAGTAACCATCATGTTTGGTTTAGGCTTTGCGACTGTACTCACGCTAATCGTAGTGCCTGTGCTGTATCGTTTGTTCCATAAAATTGCAGTGGCTTAACGTCAACTGACCTTTGAAATAATGCCCCTAATTGGGTAATGCCGATCAGTTAAA
>NZ_JBFRLK010000016.1:0-37156 GCF_041469805.1 Vibrio sp. 10N.286.48.C11
GTTTCGTGAGCAAGACGGAATAGGAAGTCTTTACCTTTCTCGTTAGCTTTGAACCAGTCGACAAACTCTTGACCGTAAAGTTTGCCACCTAGCGTGTCTAGCTCTAGTAGTGTGTAGTAATCCACACGGTCTTTGTTCTCTTCGATTGCTACACCCATGTTTTTGTAAAGCGTTGTGTAGCGCTCACGGATGATGCGTTTACAAGCGGCTTTGTAGCGACCTTCTGAGTCCATTAGACAAGTTAATGCAAACATCGCCATTTGTACTTGTTGTGGTAGAGACAGACCTGCAGTATGGTTCAATGCTACGCTGCGGCTATCAGCAACGATACGGTCGATGAATTTGATGTCACGTGGCTCTGGAGTCAGTGTTTTGTAACGGTCATCAAGTTGACACTGTTTTTCTTCGCTGAAAGAACTTAGTGCGTCATCAAATACGTTTTTGTGTTGGATACCAATGGTACCTAAACGCCAGCCTGTTGCGCCAAAGTACTTAGAGAACGAGTAAACACAAAGTGTGTTGTATGGTAGTTTTGCAAATAGAGAAACGAAGTCATCGGCAAATGTACCGTATACGTCATCAGTGATGATGAATAGGTCACTGCGTTGCTCATTCACAAAGTTTGTTAGGTTCTCTAGAGTCTCGTCAGAGAATTTCACTGATGCTGGATTAGCAGGGTTAACGACGCAAAGCAGTTTGATGTCTGTATCTGCCAGTTTCTCGATTTCAGACATTGGTAGCTGCCAAGTGGTCTCATCAAGGCGTAGCTCAACGATTTCCAGCTCATACTCTGCTAGCTCTGGGATTTCTAGGTAAGGGGTAAAGATTGGCGTGATTAGCGCAACTTTGTCACCTTTTTTCAATAGACCATTGTTGAACATGGTTGCGAACGTGTACGTCATTGACGCTGTGCCGCCTTCTGTTGCGAACAAGTCAAAGTTAGTCGTCATTGGCATTGGGCCGTACATCTCTTCTGCGATGTATTGTTTAACCACTTTCTCGATGTTCACTAGCATACGTGGTGGTACTGGGTAGTTACACGCAAGGTAAGCCAGTACTAGCTCGTTTAGGAACGCTTGTTTTTCGATACCTAGACGGTCTTTTGCGTAGCTTAGTGCACGACGTAGGAAGTCAACGCCTTTGTCTGCTGCATATTGGCTTGCGAACGTGTCGAAACGCTCAACGATGCCAACACCATCAGGGATACCACCGAAATCACCACCTAGGTAAGCGTAGTTACGCTCTGCTTCTGCTACCGCAAACTCACCAAGACGGATGAAGGCTTTACGAGGTAGCGTTGCTAGGAAGTTAGGGTTACCACGACCTGCATCAAGAAGTGCACGATCTGGCACAGCTTGCGCCACTTCAATCAGTTTGTCTTTTAGCTCGAATGGGCTTAGGTCAGCGAATTTTGAAAAATCGATAGTTGGAGTTTGAGTAGTCATAATATTTACCTAATAATTTAATATTAAACACTTGTAATTAAATAAAGTGTTTTACTTAAGCGTGATTATTCAGGCCTACCCTATTTTTGATTGGGTAGGTCTGTTAATAAGTTGATGATTTTTTAAATCTATAATGAGTTGTAGGTTTTAATTACATACCCGCATTAACGGTAATAATGCCGACGATAATTGGGCCCCATAGAGTCAGTAACACGTTGGCTACGGCGTAAGTCACAGTAAAAGAGAATACTGGCGTTGCGTTGCCTGTTTTTTCCATCAATGCCGCGAACGCTGGGTTTGCACTTCGACCACCGGTTACACAACCTAAAGCTTCTACCGGATTCTTTATCTTCAATACAAAGTACGAGAAGAAGAATGAAATAATCTGTGGAATGATGGTTACCGCAACACCCAAGAATAGTAGGCTCATACCGTGTTCTTTGATGGTGTCTACCGCTTGAGGGCCAGCCTCAAGACCAACGATACCCACGAATGCTGCTAGACCGAAGTCGCGAATAAAGCTTGCTGCTGATTCTGGGAATTGCGCCACATGTGGGTTACGGCTGCGTAACCAACCAACAATCAGACCTGACACTAGACAGCCTGCACCAGAGCCGATAGTGACCGGAATACCTGCAATTTTGAAGTTGATTAGGCCAATCAAAAGACCCAATACCATACCCATGCCTAGTACAATGAAGTCAGTCATTGTTGCTGAGTTCATTGGCTTACCGATTGTACCTTGAACACGATTAATATCGCTTGGTGAGCCAGTTAATTGAATAACATCATTTTTCTTAACAACAAGGTCAGCGTGAACTGGGATTGATACACCTTCGCGAAGGTAGTCAGTCACATAAACACCACGGTAAGTGCCTTTGTTCGCTTCTGATTTGATTTGACTTAGTGTACGGCCAATCAGTTGTTTGTTGTCTGCGATAAGCTGACGGTTCTCTTCAATGACTTCATACTCTTCTGGAAGCACAACTTCAGAGCCAACAGAGTCACCTTTCAACTGACCAATGGCTTTACGAGTACCTGTGATAACCAGAACATCGCCTTGTTGAAGCTTAGTAAATTTGTCTGCTTCAATCGCTTTGCCATCACGCTCGATAACTTCGATGCATGCGTCTATTGAATCTTGATTGATTTGGGCTAGTGTCAAACCATTCACTTTGCTCTCTGCTTTGATTTCAAAAGCGCGAGTCTCAAGTTTTGTCATCGCATTGAATTCACCAGCACCAAGCTCTGCATTACCATCTGAGTTCGCTTCTGCCATTTTGATTGCTTCAGCGCGGATATCCCATTTCATTAGTGTTGGGAATACCCATGTCACCATTAGGATTGGACCTAGAGAACCGAAGATGTAAGTTACAGCGTAACCTACAGCAACGTTAGTTTGCATCAGATGTTTGGCTTCTTCAGACACACCACCCAAACGGGCGATCGCATCGCCTGCAGTACCAATGATCGCAGACTGAGTTAAACCACCGGCAGCTAGGCCCGCAGCAGTACCTCTATCTAAGTCAAACAACCACGCAGCGGCAAGTACACACAATAAGCCTGAAACCGTCATAACAACCGCAGACAACAGAATGTTGATGGTTCTAAAGTTAAGCGCTTTAAAGAATTGTGCGCCGCCTTGATAACCCACAGCATAAATAAAGAGCGCAAAGAAAATACTTTTTACGCCGGGATCAATCTGAACACCAAATTGCCCAATAATTACGCCCATTAATAATGTTCCGGCCACACCGCCTAAAACAAATCGGCCGATAGTAATTTTACCAACCATATAACCCAATGAGAGTGTAATAAATAGTGCGACAAATGGTGCCATGTCAAACAGATTAGAAATAATGTCCATGACAAATTTACTCTTGTTACTAAATATAAGGAGTAAATAATCTAACGAATAACTTAATAATGATATTTGTTGGATTATTCAAAATAAATAAAGCATCTCGTTGCTTCGAACCGAATATTAAGAACAAAAGGTTTTATTATGTAATCCCATTTGATGGATCAAATCATCACTTTAACTGTTCGCATAGTTTTTGAAGTGCAACTTACATCTTAAATGATTGTTTTAAATAGATTTATCTTAAACCGGAAAAAGTAGATGATTTTCGAAATCAATTTCAATTAAGTGTTTCCACTTCAAGAACGACAACCTACCTACCGTTGTTTTACTGGCTTACGGCTCTCAACAAAGAGGCAGTTGGCATAATCACCGAATAAAGTTGGATTTTGATGGGTACGATCCTCTATAAGCGATTATCACAATAAATCGAACTCCGTTATCGTTGCATTCATCAAACAAATAGAGAACAGAACCATGAATACCATGCCGCATGAGCTTGTGTGGGATGAAGTCTACTTCCCACCGCTGTTATTGGTTATCGCACTGGCTTACATACTGACAATGCTAACAGGGTTAATCGCGACACGGTTTGGCCTTCATAAGTACGTCGCCTTTCCTGCAATAGCAGAACTGAGCTTGATCGTGATTTTTACTGGCGCTATCGGCCATTTTATTACCATTTTTTGAGGCACTTACTGTGATCAAACGTTATCTCATCACACTTTTATTATTGGCTGCTGCGGGAACTGTGGTTTATAGCTATTACCAGTCGTACTCAAGTAACCCATGGACCAGAGACGGACAAGTCAGCGCTTATATCGTCTCGATTACACCTCGAGTCACGGGTCAAGTCATTGAAGTGCATGTCGAAGACAACTCGAAGGTAAAAAAAGGCGATCTTCTTTTTGAGATCGATCCGAGTATTTACAAGGCGACCTACAGAAAAGCACTTGCGACTCAAAAACAAGCATTTGCCCTACTCGCCAAAGCCAAAAACGAAGAGCAACGCGCGTTGAATTTAGAGAAAAGAACGCCCGGTGCCGTGCCCGTGCTGACACTAAACAACTTGAACAACGCGGTAGAAACCAGCGCCGCAAATGTCGAACTGGCAAAAGCGAACGTAGAAGAAGCACATCTCAACCTTGAGTACACCAAGGTATATGCGCCTACTAACGGCTATATCACCAATCTGAACCTACGTGTTGGCTCTCAAGTTGTCGCGAATTCACCTGTGGTTGCGCTAATTGATGAAGATAGCTTCTGGATTGAAGGTTATTTCAAAGAGACTGATTTAGTCGGTGTCGATGCTCAGGACACTGCTTATGTGACCTTAATGATGCACAACAATGTTCAGCTAGAAGGACATATTAAAAGTATTGGTTTTGGTATCGCGAAGCAAGACGGCAGCACAGGTAATGATTTATTGCCAAACGTGAATCCAAACTTCCAATGGATACGCCTAGCTCAACGCATCCCTATCAAAGTGAAGTTAGACAAAATACCAGAAGACGTACAACTGCGTGTTGGTATGACTGCCTCGATCAAAATAATCAAAAATAGCTAGGTGATTCTTATGTTCACTGCATCGACTAAAGACGCGATTAAAGTCGCACTCTCTATCGTTATCGCAATCTGCCTAGCGTTGTGGTTTGGTTGGGAAAAACCGTATTGGGCTGCGATAGCCGTCGCAGTGATGGCATTGAACGAGAGCTTCGCCCATTCAATAAACAAAGGCCATAACCGGTTAATGGGAACCTTGTTAGGGACCGGTTATGCCTTTTTCCTCATTGCGATGTTTTCACAAGATCGATTTTTGTTTCTAACATTTCTTACCGTGTTCTTAGGCACTTGTATTTTCATGTCTAGTGACGAGAAATACGGCTACATCTTTTCAATAGGATTTACCGTGTGTTCGATTGTTGCTTGTCTGGGCGGGTTTGATAACCAAACCACCTTTCACTTTGCTGTACTTAGACTTCAAGAAACACTATTAGGTGTTGTTGTGTTCTCAATTGTGTATCGCATCGTGTGGCCTGTGAATACTGAACTCAACTTTGTACAACGTTTCGAAACCAGTAAACAAGCGTTGTTAGATGCGATGGAAAAAACAGACAACATCGACATTGCCGCACTTGAAAGCAACACCGCGAATATTGATAAGCTGTATCAACTTTTAGATCTGCCACTGACCGGAAGCTACCACCTTAAAGAGAACATCCAAACATGGCGCTTGCGTATCGATGAAATGGCACATATCCAAGATACATTACTCAAACAAAGTAACAGCGAATCAGACTTAGATATCCAATGGGCAGTTCTTACTCACAACTTGAAGACGTTCGATGTATTAACACCAGAACAATCTCTTGTTGAGGGTGAACTCAATGTCATAGGTGATCATAAAGACGTGTCTTGGCATCATGCACATCGCACGTTTGTTGAACATTTGAATGAAGATGGGCGCAAAGTGCTGCAAGGCGTGTCGATGTTTATCACATCGCTGTTGGTTTGGATTTATCTTCCAGTTCCAGGTGGTTTCATATTTCCTATGTTAGCCGGTGTATTCTCTTCTATGGTGCCGACCATGCCACCAAGCGTTATTAAGGACGCTTTTTATGGTGTGTTGGGTACAGGGTCGGTGGTTCTGTTGCAATACATCTTTGTGATGCCATTAATGACAGAACTATGGGAGCTGGGACTATTCTACTTCCTTAACATTATGGTGATATGGAAAGTGTTCGCGACACCTAAGCTCATGGTACACCGAATATTGGGTATTAACTTATTAGTTGTTCTCACATCTGGTGCGCTCAACCTCACACCTGTTTATGGAATTGAAACGCCACTTTTGATGCTCGTAAACATTTTGATTATTCTGATGATAGCGAAGTTGTTTACTGATCTATTTAGAGTGAGGGTAGCTGCTTAGAACTAAATGCGCTTAACAACTCACAACAAAACGGTCTGCCAAGTATTTTTACTTCACAGGCCGTTTTTTTATCTATTGAAAATCATTATAAATCAATTGATTAACGCTAATTATTACTAAGTGAGGATAGCGTCCATCAAAAGCGATTAACGCGATCTGCCACCTCCTCTTAAAATCCTCTCATTGATTGACGCAATGCATTTTTAGTCGCGACATTCACACTAGCAATCCTAACGGATAAATACATAACAACTGAACACGACGTTCAGTATTACATCGACTGTTTGAGTCTCGAAGGTTTGAGGCCACTCAGCGTGGAAACCGTCATGAGTTTTTTTGAAATACGCACCAGCGCTTGTAAGACCCATACTCTTTCTGTGTTAGCGAGCGCCCTATTACTTACCACCCCCAATTTTGCGTCTGCGGCAGAAACCAAGACTTACAGCGAAGTTATGGAAAAAGGTCGAGCACTATTTGACAAATATGGCATCAGTCATGATTTACCAAAGCTAGCAATCAGTTCGCTCGTACAGGGCGAACACCTAGTTGAACACGCACATCGAACCATACAAATTGGCGATGAGGTTCGTGACTCAAGCGTCTATCTGATAAAAAACACAGACAGCAAAGGCAACATCGACCTGCGCGTCAAATACAACCCGCAAGAGCTGGATGAAAACGAAAAACTGATCGATGAAATTGAAGAGTTTACGCGCACTGAGTATCGACTAAGAAATTATGCAGAAAGCTTCGATCCATCGTCAGTGAAAGTCAATGAAAAAGACAACGGCGACGTGACCATTAGCTTCAACTATTCGAAATACGGCTTACCACAAGACATCGCCTATTTCCGTTTCTTGAATGTTGATATTGAACTTGTAGGCGGCACACCAAAACGCATGGTAATCACCAACGACAAGCCATTTAATCTTGGTAAGTCAAAAGTCGATACCTATTACCAAGTGATTGATTTCCAAACGTTAGACTCTGGTAAAGTCGTTATTGAACGTAAGACAACTAACATCGAGGGTACGTCTAAAACGAAACCGATGACCATGAGCGCTGTAACTGAACCCGTCGCAATTTATGAAGACGACAACGGCGTTAATGTCCTGCATGAAGAGCGTCTAAAAGAAGTTTCAGATCCTCGTATGCAAGAAGCGAGTGTTAAGTTAGATCGAGTATTCCCTTTAATGGGTGACATGGTGCGTCGTCAAGGTATCGATTTGCCATTACCATTCGGTGTTTCAGTTGCTTATCGCAATCAAGACATGAACCTTCCTATGACCGATTACGTCATTAGCGGTGTGCGCTTGAATGACCTATTCGACCCTGAAGATAGCGTTGCAACGGTTAAAGCAGAAAGTCTTTCAATACGTGGTGATGTGAATATTCTGCCGTTCTGGAATGTATTCGGATATGTAGGAAAGGTAAACGTTGATGCGAATGTTGATGCCTCTTACACCGGCGCTGCGGGAGAATATCTACAAGATAAACTCAATAACAAATTACCTGGTCTAGGCGACAAACTGTGCGAGGGCGTATCAGCACTGTGTAACAGTGGGCGTTTAAATGTACCACTCCATCTCGAATATGACTTACGCGGTGCGGGTACAACATTATCTGTTGGTTACAAAGAGTTCTTTGCCTCAGTGACGGGTACCTATTCACAAACCCGTCTGAAAGGGATGGATGATTGGGGTGACGGTATTGTCACGGTTCAGCCAATGTTGGGCTACCAATTGGTTGATTATCGAGCTCAATTCTTCGTTGGTGCTGAATACCAAGGTTTAGATTCACGTATGCAAGGTACTGTAAAAACAGACGATATTGAGTTTGATTACGACGTTGGTGTGGACATTAACCAGTGGGCATTTTTAACCGGAGTCAACAAACAGATTGGCAAGCATTACAACATGACCGTGTTGTACAACAAAGGTGAAACTCGTTCGGCTGTGACATTGAACCTTGGCTATCGCTTTTAGACTAAATCTAACCAAATTTCTGATGTGAACCTACGTTGTATTAGGTCGACATCATACAAATGAAAACGCGCCAACGTTGGTTATCCAGTAGATAACACACGAAGAAACACAACGTCAAATGCTCCAAAGACGGAGCCATCACCTTATGGATCTACAGGTTTGACGGTATCGATGCGCGGTTCGTTATTTTACCGAATTCTATTGTGGACACATTTTTTATGACTATTGCATATCGTTCTCTCATCGCACTCGCTATTGCGGCCGCTCTTGCTGGCTGTGACACAGACGTTGAACCAACGGTTCCAAAGCCAGATAAACCTGAACCTCTCGTACCTGCCCCTGCTGAAACGTTTACTACTCAAATCGGCGACGCGATGATCACAGCGTCTAAAGAAGAGCTGGTGATTACGTCTAATACCGAAGACGACAAACTGGCTTCTGTTGAATCTTTCAAAGGGATTCAATATGCAGAGGCTCAGCGCTTTAAACCCAGTGAAGTTGTAAACCTTGTTGAAGGTACTTTGGATGCGACTCAGTTCGGTTATGCTTGTCCTCAACTAAAAACGACAACACAAACACAAGATGAGAACTGCCTTAACCTCAATATCTGGCGCCCAGTAGGCGTAGATGCTGACGCAGAACTACCGGTTTATGTATTCATTCACGGTGGTGATTTCGAATACGGTTCTGGTGCAGAGCCGCTCATCCAAGGTGATACCGTGGTTGCCCAAGGAAGCGACGATGGTAAGCCTTTCATCTATGTAAGCTTTAACTACCGTCTTGGTCAGTTAGGTACTCAATGGATTAAAGGCGCGAACGAAGATGGCAACTATGGCCTAGGTGACCAGAAGCGCGCCTTAGAGTGGGTACATAACAATATCGCTGACTTCGGTGGTAACGCTCAAAACGTAACCGTTATGGGTCAAGGCTCTGGTGCTATGTCTATTGGTTTCTTACAGCAAGATCATGATATCGCAGGTCAATATTTCCAACGTGCAATCATGCAAAGCAACCCTTATGGGTTTGAGTATCCAAGCTATGAAGTTGCAAAAGATCGCAGTAAGGGTTTTACAGCAGACACTTCGCTTGACAAGATCATGGCGTCGCAAGAAACAGCTTTGGATGGTATTGAACAGCTAAAAAATTGGTTGTTAGGTTCTTTGCAAATCCCAATTCTGAGCCCAGCCGCAGATGAGACGCCAATGTCAAACCTGATGCCTTATGCTCCTTACATATTGTGTGAAGAAACTTTCTTTGGTAGCTGTAGAGAATCAGCAAAATCACCAACGCAAGCAGGCTTATCAGTACCAACTGTCCTAGGTGAAAATGCACATGAAGCGAACAGCTTTGGCATGCTATTTAGCGCTACGTTCTTAATCCCGACGGTCATCGAGTTATTAACAAATGATGAACCTGAACTGCTTACTAACGAAGATCCAACAAAGCTAGCTCTAGCTATGGTTAACTGGTTAGAAGATGAAAACAACATCGTTCTTCTGCAACAAAAACTATCTGAGCAAGCAAGTGATGAAGTTTCAGCAGATCTTGTATTGCCAAGCAGTGCGTACAGCGCAGTAACGAGCTTATTTTATGGTGCCAAGCTAGAAGGTGATCTACTTGAAATGACTGGATGCATTGATACCAACGATATTGCGGGTACCGTAGGTTGCTTGGTCGACATTGTTGAGATCACTAGCCACCAGCAAACCCAAGATATTCTGGCTCTAACTGATTTCTACCCTAACTCAGAATCTAGCTTTGGTGGCGCTCTTGACAACATGAAGCAATTTAAAACCTTGCTAAATGACACCTTGTTCAATGGTCCAGCTCGTCATATGGCAGCAAACAGCGGAGTAGAAGCAACGCTATACCACTTTGAGCACAAACCAAGCTTCAACATGTGGAACTATAAAACAGGTCTAAATGAAGAAACGGGCGAATACGACCAACTGTCAAACATTGATCTATTCAAAACTATTGGTTGTATCAGCGGTGCGTGTAACGGTTCAGAACTGCCGTTTGTGTTCAACAAAGCTGTACGTTTTGACGGTGGTGAGATTCACCCGACAAGTAATGAGAAGGCAATGATGAACGAAATGTCACGCCTATGGTTTAGCGATGAATTGTTCCAGAGCTACCAGTACAGCGATGCTACCGACAATGTGCTTGTCATTGATGGTGCAGGATTCAGCGACAACAGCACTACCTTCGACTGGGACTATGTCACAAACCCAGGTGTTGATCCTAAGCTTCGTGAAGGTCGCTTAACGGGTCTAGCAGAGCAAGGTCTTATGCCTTGGGACTGGTACCTAAACTAAACATATTCAACACCCTTCCTACTTTAACGGCCAGCTCGCTGGCCGTTTCTATATCCAAATTTTATGTTTAAACGCAGGTTAGTTATGACACTTAGCAAACTAAAAACAGCATGCACAATAATGTTGATTGCTTTGGTCACAGGATGTGCCCAACCTTACCCCGATGTTGAACCTGACTTCGAAGCTAACTGGCAAAGCACAGAACATCAAGCCGAAGTCTATTTGATCCCGAGTGCGCCTGAAGCCTTTGCGCGCCGCATTGATCTGGTTCGCCAAGCAAAACACTCGATTGATATGACTTACTTCTCTTGGGAAAACGACACTCTGGGTCTGATGCTGTTAAACGAGCTAAAACACGCCGCTGATCGCGATGTGGCCGTGCGCCTCACACTGGATGACTTGTTGGTATTCAATGACAAATGGCTTGCGGAGTTGGACTCACACGCCAATATTGAGATTCGACTGTTCAACCCTTTTGAGTCACGTAAAGCTGGCTGGATTGGTCGTGCGCTCAACTTCTCTACTCATCAAAAACAGTTAGATAATCGACTGCATGAGAAATACTTTAACGTTGATCACCAATCGATGATCCTCGGTGGGCGCAACATCGGTGATGACTACTTTGGCTACAGCGAAAGTGCCAACTTCTTTGATATGGATGTGCTGTTTAAAGGCGACGTGATTGCTGCTTTCGACCGAAACTACCAAGCGTTGTGGAACAGTGAGCATGTAGTGCCAATTCAAGAACGCATTAAAATCAAAGAGAAAGAGCAATACCAAGCGTTGAACAAAGGTGAAAAGAATCAAGCATTGATCACGTCTGAAGTCGAAAGGCAGATAAAGAGCTTAAACCAACCGAAGTTCATTTCAGCCTCTGTCACGCCGGTATTTGACTCACTGGAGAAACTCAATGACAACAAGCCCTACTTTCGCCAACGTATTGAACACTTGATGAAGCAAAAAGTACCGACACCTTCTAAGGTTATTATTTCTACGCCTTATATGGTGCCAAGCGATAACAAGTTTGTATTCGTCGATGCACTTAGAGAGAGCGAAGCCGAAGTCACCTTACTGACGAATTCATCGGCTTCTAATGATTCGGGCTTTGTGCCTGCGTATTACGAAAAACACCGTGAGACTCTACTCGACAAGGGCGTAAGTATATATGAGTACAAAAGCCAAGCGATCAATGATGATCACTACTTTCATGTTGATACCTACTACCACAACAAGACAGTAATTTTAGATGAGCGTGTCACCTATATTGGCTCTTCTAACTTCGATCCAAGATCAGACTTTCTCAACGTTGAGTTTGGGGTGTTGGTTGACAGTGAAGAGTTTGCGAAGCAAGTGACACACTACTTAACACGTCAGAAAGAGGAGTTGTTCTGGGCTGTGTCGCGAGAACAATCAGGTGACACCATCTGGGCTTCAGAGGAACAAATCCATACTAAGAACCCGAACTACAGTTCATGGAACAAGGTACCTGATTGGTTATTTCGAAAAATGAATGGCGAGTTCGAGCTTTAAGTGTTCAGCTTCGAATCTTAATTTTCTCCAGTCCAAATGTAAAAAAGCCGCGTAATTCGCGGCTTTCTCATGTTTCAAATACACGTATCTGAGCTTATAGACGGTAGGTCATCGCTCTTTGGGCTACGTAGTTCACCATATCAAGCGTTGTGAAGATCGAATTAACATCATTAATGTTGTAATCCACATGTCCACGCTCCACATATTGCTCAGCGAGACGGTAAATATCAACGACACGCTCAGCTACCGCTTCCATAGGATCAATAAAAGTGACTGTTGGAAATGCCGTTTCAAGTTGCTTTCTAACCAAAGGAAGTTCCGTGCATCCCCAAATAACCGTATCAACGCCCTTCTCTACGATGGATTGAATCGCTACAGCAAGCAGTGCGGCATTACGCTCAAACTCGCCCGCTTTGATCCCGTTGGTTTCTCGGATTGCTTGTCCACACTCTGTCATCTCACCGGTTACTTCACCATAGATAGCACTATGCACGTTATGCTCTTGCTCAAAGGAATCTGGCTTAACGAACACCAGATTCGCGTCCGTTAGGTAACGATCATAGATTCCCGAATTGTATGTGCCGTTGGTACATAAAATACCAACAACAGATTCAGAGTTCTGCTCTTTGATTTGATCAACGGTGGTTTGAAGCATGTCGACGATATAAACGTTGGTGTGCTTTTGAACCTCAGGTCTAAAGTAATGAGCGGTGTTACAGGTCATCACGCCAAACTGAACATTGGCATGTTCTAAAATGCACGCTGACTCAATCAGTTCAGGCACAGGATCGGTACCGCCTTCGTTAATCACTTCAGATCGATCGGGGATATCTGAGTTTTTCACCACTATCATGGCCATGCGGTCTTAGTCTTTAAGTGCGCCGTGTTCAATTTCTTTCTTGGCGACGATATCTTGGAACAGAGCATCTGCTTCAGGGCCCATATTACCAAATACACCGAATCGTAGCTTTTTCATTGTTTTTACCTTTGTGTTTGCTAAAGCACAAAGGTTATTACGCTCTTTCGATTTACTTGAATCCTATTAGATGGTTCGCATCCTCGCGAGTGCATAAACAGCGTACAAAAATCAGAATTGAGTACCAAAGGAAAAATGAATACGAAATTCGTCGCCTTCAGGCGCATCTAAGCCGTAAGCAAAATCGAGCTTAACTGGCATTAACTGTGAGTTCCAAATCAAACTCACGCCCGTCCCACGCTTCCAATCCGCTTGTTGATCAAATGCATCACCCACATCAAGAAATGCGCCCAACCAAATTGAACGATAGACTTGATGCTGATATTCGAGCCCAGCAGTTAACATATAACGTGCCCCCGTTAGTTCACCATTCTCGTCTCTAGGGGAGATAGATTCGTAACCATAACCTCGCAGGTTTCCATCGCCACCAGCAAAATACCGCAGTGACGACGGCACATCAGATAATGATTTGGCAATGTTGATGCCTACGTTGGAGCGGAAATGGAGCTTCTGCCTGTCACTAATATCCCATGAAAGGACACTGTTTCCTTCCAACCGCAACAGCCTTGAGTCAGAGAACAGACTAGGGTCAGAATACTCGACAGAATAGATGTGTCGATGATTGAGCTCCAACTGATCATTTTTACGATCAACCTGAGAAAAACTGATGCCAGGTAACAGCAATTGCGATTGCTCTTCCTCAGACGCCTGACGGTACTGTTCGTGCAAGTATTTGACATAAATGGTGCTTTGCCAATCACTGTCTAATTGCCAGTAACGTTCGAACTTAAGATCGTTTGTAAAGCTATTGGTGTCTCGATGATCAATTCGTTTCGATTCAAACTGAATACCAAAGTAATCCGTTGTGACTTTCTCTGTGGGGATTTTGTACCCCAACTGAAGTGATTGCTCCTGTTCAGACAAATATGTCTGTGTTTCAAAGCTGTGGCCTCTCCGGTTATACCAAGGCTTTGACCAACTGAGAGAGGCGCGTAAACCGAGATCTGTAGAATAGCCGCCACCGACCTGCACGATATTTCGAGAACTTGGCTCGGCAATGATTTCAATTGGAACTTCTAGGTTGTCATCAAGTTTGTCAAAGTCACCATGTACGATGACACTTCGAAACCATTGAGTGTCTGACAAATCAGATTGCAGTTCACCTAACTTGATGGTGTCAAAGTCATCACCTTTTTTAAAGGTGGGTATTTTCTCGATACGGGTAGGGTCAACCCCATCATCAGGAATACTTATAGAACCGAACTTGTAGCGTGGACCACTTGCAAAATACAAGTGTATATTCGCGATGTTCTCGCTAGGAATAACTTCAATCTTTGACTCGATAAACCTGCCGTCAAAATAACCTTTCCGCTTTGCTAAAGAGAAAATCGCACGCTTAGTTTGGTCATATTCTTGGTGAGACAAAGTTAAACCTGAGCCTAACTTGCTTTGATTGAGTATATTGATGAACTCCGCATCTAGGCTAGCTTCACCTGTTATTTTTACTATCGATTCTGCGATGCGCATGACAGGACCAGAATCGATGTTAATGATCACGTTATCAGAATCATTGAGGTCGATATCGAGCTGTGGGTGATAATAACCATAAGGGTTGAGTGCATCTTGAATACGTTTAGATAGCTTCGTTTTCGATAGCTGTGATGCAGGAACATCGGCTAAAGGTTCTAAATATAATTCTACATTTTCGGTGAGAGTTTTATTAACCCCTTTAACCTCAAATTCAGCAGCACTAGAAGAGTGTTGGGTAAACAGGAAAAATGAAGTGGCCAGCACTAATTGTTTAATCGAGGTCTTCACGCGGTTACCCAATTGCTCAAAACCCGAACAGGTTATAAGCAAAGCGTTAAATCGCTGAATCTCTTATGGAGGACGCTATCCTTCGAACGGATTATCGGGTTGTTTAACACCGCAACAGTCGTTTATTAACGACTCAAATCCCAGCCCTACAGACACAAAAAAGGCGCAATTAAGCACCTTTTGAATGTCTATTACTTATTGATTTATATGGCTTGCTGACTCAAGATCAGTTGTTGTTCAGCCACACATCTTGGTTTTTTGGAGCTTTCTTCTTCTTTTTCTTCTTGCCAGTACCGGCCGGTGGCGCAACAGGTTTTAGTGCTGCGATCAGTTCAGCTGTCGCTTCTTCATCCACTTCAAAGCCTTCAATTTGCTCACGCTCAAGACGAATCTTGTTCTTCTTCTCGATGATTTTGAAGTGGTGGTAATCTTCGTGATCGATCAGAGATAACGCAAGACCAACTTCACCTGCACGACCACTTCGGCCGATACGGTGCATGTAGTCTGACGGGCTACGCGGTAAGTCAAAGTTGATTACCACTGGAAGCTTCTCAATATCCAGACCACGTGCCGCGATGTCTGTCGCGATCAGAACGTCAATCTCGCCAGATTTGAAATCTTCTAGGATACGAGTACGTGAACCTTGCCCTTTATCGCCGTGGAATACTTCTGCGATGATACCGCGCTTGTAAAGCTTGTCTGCTAGGTGCTCACAGCTGTTCTTCGCATTAACGAAGATCAGAGCTTGGCGCCATTCATGTTGTTGAATTAGGTGTGCGAGTAACGCTGTCTTGCGACCTTTTTCTACTTCGAATACACGTTGAACCAGTGTGCTCGCATTGGCACTTTGAAGTTGAACTTCAATTGGATCGCTTAGAAGTTCGTGAGTCAGCGTTTTAACTTGCTCTGGGAAAGTTGCAGAGAACAACAAGGTTTGTTTTTTGCTCGGCAAGAGCTTCAAGATTGCATCAAGTTCTTCGGTAAAACCTAGGCTTAGCATTCGGTCAGCTTCATCAAGCACTAACGTTTTCACTTTATCTAGTTTGATAGCGTTGCTCGAAATAAGGTCAAGCAGACGACCCGGTGTTGCCACCAATATATCAGTGCCGCCACGTAGCGCCTGCATTTGAGTGTTTACCGATACACCACCAAACACACAAACCGTTTTAATCGCGCCATTGAAATGCACAGCGTAAGATTTAACGCTGTCAGCCACTTGCTTAGCAAGTTCACGAGTAGGAACCAAGATAAGGCCAGAAACAAAGTTACCTTTGCCTGAACGACGGTCCAGAGGGGCATCTTCATGAATCTTTTGTAACAGTGGAAGTGCAAATGCTGCGGTTTTACCTGAACCGGTATTTGCGCCTGCAATTAAATCGCGTCCTGCTAACACACTTGGAATCACTTGCGCTTGGATAGGCGTTGGCTGTTGGTATTCAAGCTCAGATAAACGAGCCATCAAAGGAGAGATTAAGCCAAGATCAGAGAAGTTGGTTGGTGCTGTGGTGTTAGTCATTAATTGCAGGAACTCAAAGCTAAAATAATAGCGCGCTATACTAACGTATTTCAGCAGTATTACGTAACTAAATCGCCCTTTCGCTTCTATTTCACTGATTAATATCCGTCAGAAGCGAAGTTATCGATGTGAGAACCTCGATACTCGCCGTACCAACTTCGTCTAAGAGTATTCCAGCTACACAATTGTCGTGGGTTGCAGTTAGTTCAGCCAACCTGCTACCGTTTGTTCCGGTGCATACGAATTCGGCTCGGTTAACCAAACAGCGACTGCGTCTGGTGTAGCGACAAGTGGCTCAAAATTGATATTAAATTGCCATTCAGACTCACCACGCTGATAACCATCGTAAACCACAACAAAATCATGTTCGAGTTTCTTACCCCTGTTCTCGCCCGCCTTAACGCTGGTGACTTCGTTCATCGCCAGCAAAGCTATATGAGCAACATAATCCCCTTTGCCTTCGTAACTTACGCTGAACGTATCGCCTTTATAGTTGACCGTTAGCTTGAGGTTATTTTGTTGTTTGAGCGAAGGCAACGTTCTGTCTAACCAGTTAAAGTAACCGCGCCACTCTTTTCCATCGACAACAAAGCCGGGTGTGTAAACCCCACTTGTTACTCCATAAGCTTTGTACAAGCGTTGCTTCTGACTAAACGCCTTACTCGCGAACTTATCCCCCCAACCGAGGTAGTCCCAATAGTCGACGTGATAAGCGAGAGGAATGACTTGTGTCCACAGTTGTGGGTCATCTTCAAATGTACTTAGATACGCATCAGCGGGAGGACAACTTGAACAACCTTCAGAGGTGAAGAGCTCGATAACCTGTGCGGGCTGGCCTTCATTACTCCAGGTTTGTGCAAGCGACACTGAGGAATAGAAGCCGATCGGTAAGGCAAATAAACAAAGTTTAATCAATGATGAATTGCGTTTGGCGTGTGACATACCGAGATCCTTGTACAAAGCGAATTGAATGGCGCTCAAATACAGACCGTTATGCCTAGGTTTTTCTTTCAGGTGCTTAGTTTACGAAGAGATTGAGTTTATTTCAGATACAAAAACGCCAGCTTTAGAGGCTGGCGTTTTCTTAAAATTCTATATTTACATGTTAACGCTGAGATTAACGGTTAATACCGATATCGCGTTGCATGTGACCAGATAGGTCGCTTGCGTAGTAACTACGTGGAGAGTTGTCTACGAAAAGAATATCGAAAATGTGTGCAATCAATCCTTTGAAGTTAACCGAGTAGGTTTTCTTATCCATAGAGTTAGGAACAGCGATAGTATTCATTTGTACTGCTTGAGCCATGATTGCCTCTCTATAAATTTATTAATGTGTTTCGTTCTGATGACAAGAATAATAGGTGATCTTTTGCAGGTTAAAAAATGACTAAAATTAGATTTTGGGATTAGTTTTTCTAATAAAACAAACCATTAACAATGCCACAAAATAGATATGCAGATTATGTGAGTACAAATTCAATATAGTGTTTAAATCATGCATTTAGTACAAACACCCCGCAAACAACAGTGGCCAATGTCACAGAAAATTTACATAAATAAATTTTCCACTTCATCAGCCACGTGTTCATTATCGACTTTTCGATAAGTTATATTTGTTTTTAATTTACTTGTTCAATGCCTGGCTTCTTCGCATAAACCGACGCTATAACCGCAATCGTCATCGTAGAAACCAATACCGCCAATGACCAGTAAGTTGGGATAGCCCACTCGCTATCAACCAGAAGCATTTTCACACCAATGAACACCATGATGAATGAAAGCGCGGGTTTCAAATAGATGAACTTGTCCATCATACCTTGCAGTACAAAATACAACGAGCGAAGACCAAGTAACGCAAACACGTTAGCCGCAAGTACCAAGAACGGTTCTTGTGTTACCGCAAAGATCGCAGGGATAGAATCTAATGCAAACATCACGTCCATGACTGCGATCGCACCGATGACCAACATCATTGGAGTGAATGCCCATTTAGCACCCTGTTTAACCATTAATGCAGGGCCATGGAAGTCCTCTGTTACCGGCATCACTTTACGAAGTAGCTTTTCAGGCAGAGTATTCACACTCTCCTCTTCGCCCTTGTCTAATGCCAGCTTAATACCTGTACCAATCAAGAACGCAGCGAACACGTAAAGCACCCAGTGATATTCCGCCAATAGCTGTGCGCCTAGTGCGATCATAATTGCACGAAGCACCAATGCACCAATTACGCCCCAAAGAAGCGCACGAGGTCTTAGATGCTCAGGAACTTGGTATTGAGCAAAGATCATCGCAAAAACAAACAAGTTGTCTACGCTAAGGGATTTTTCTAACAAGTAACCCGTAATGAATGACACGGTTGCTTTTTGCGCTGTGTAGTCACTGTTCGGCGCATAAATGTCCCAAAATAGGTAAATCGAGCCAGCAAACAAAAACGCAAGTACAAACCAGAAAACACTCCAGATTGCCGCTTTCTTGATAGTAACGTTACCGCCACGAGTCTGATAGATATCAATAGAGACGAGAATAACCGTTAGCAGGAAAAAGCCCGCATAAGTCGTCATGATTGGCGATGAAAAAAAGGATTCACTATTGGTAGATAATAGAGATTGAGTTGAGTTCATTATTCCTCCGGGCGGAAGAACTGTACAAAGACCTTCCGCAAACAAAGCATATCAAGCTCCATTACGGATCTTGACTGTGATTGCGTTGGTCTCGTTGAAGTGAAATATGGGATTTCACTTTTACATACCGGATAGACTCTTGGCCTAACGAGATGACGATATGTAAACTTGCGCTAACTACTCCCCAAACGCGTGGATAATAATCCTCTGGTTGTGTTTCGTCTATATAAATTTGCACGGAAAAAGCAAAAAAGGAGCAAACGCTCCTTTCTGATTGATGCCACTTTGTCAAATAAACACGCGAATTGATTCTAAGAATAAATTCGCAAGTCAAACACGCTATTGCACTGCGTAATGAAGTTGCAAAAAGAGCAATTTACAGCCCTGCGGCAGGTATTAAATACACTAACGCTGACCAAACTGATACCCAACCGACAACCGCTACCGCATCTAACCAATCTTTCTTATCCATGCATATCTCCACAAGAAGGCGACCTGCAGAGATAAAGCATAAACAATGCCAATTTTATAAATAACCCAAAGTAATAGTGTTAAATATCAGTATCAGCTTTAGTTATCTAAAACACTCCATGCAATTCAACGGTTCATTGAGTTGAAGCGACTCTGGGTGGTCTTGCAGAAACTCGATGAAGCAGTCTGCCATAGAGTCAGTGGTGACCGTGCCATCACCGATCATATCCAACACAGCGTTATAGCCCTCTTTGCCTTTCATTGTATAGGCTGACGACGCGCCCCGGTAAATACGGTTGCGAGAAACAGCTTGCCAACCTGAATCATCAGAGTGAATTTCTAGATGGTGAATCCTGTGTCCTATAGGCGCTTCTTTGTGGTAACAAAACCTCAAATTATGTGTATAAGGAAAGCTACCTGAACCTGTGCCCACGACACCATTATCAATCGCGTTATTGATTGCACCTTCAAGCATGCCAGCGATCGTTTCACCTTTTACTTCATACACACCAATAGGTACGGCAAACGGTAGTAGTTTTCCGGCAATATCGGCAACAGAGACATCGCCGCTGTTCAGTGAATTTCTTACACCACCGGCGTTGTGAATGGCAAAGTCAACCTGATGCCCTTTCTTGTTCATTAGATGGTGAAATGATTGAGCAACCAAGGGGGCTAGTTGACTCGGGCCTTTAGCATCTGGAATACGTACATGGCGAAGTTTAGTGTCTGCATGAGCAATCACTTGTTGCTGAAGCTTTCGAACTCGCGGCTGGTATTTATCCGTCAGAATGCTCTGCAGCTCAGGATCTTTCTTACACACTGCAATATTAGGGTGATTGTTTAAAAACTCACACGCCATATCGTGGGCATCGTCTTGCCCTACTTCACTCAGTTTCGCGTCTATAAAGAGTCGACGGCCTAATAACAGTTCGTTTTTACCATTGAAGTGCGTCACTTTGCCTTGAGAATCGAACTCGATTTCGCAGTGTCCTAAGCTCATGGCGTGGAAACCCGCTTGCACAACATAGGTATCGCCAATTTTCACACCGTATTCATCATCTTTAACTAAGCCGATATCAGAGAAATCACCTTGTAAGCGATGACTATGACCACCAACGATGACACCAATACCTGTTACGTTGGCTGCTAACTCTAAATCAGCTTCGTAACCAAGATGGCTAAGTAACACAATCTTGTTGATACCTGCTTGATGGATTTGCTCAATGGTCCCTTTTGCTGTTTCCAAAGCATTTTCAAACGGTGTATCGATATCTGGGTTAGCGATGCCTGCCATCTTGTCGATGCTTAAGCCGAATATTGCGACCTTCTCGCCATCAAACTCTTTCGTTATAAAAGAAGCACTTCGTGTTTCAGGCAGATAAGGCTTAACAATGTCGTTGTCCGCTAGCGTATGAGTTTTATTGATATCCTCATTCGATAGATTCCAGTTACCGGCCAACAGCGGGAATTTGATTCTTTTCGCGAAAATCGCAACGGGCTCATTACCCATGTCTAACTCGTGATTACCGAGCGTCATGGCATCTATATTAAGGGCATTCAACAAATCGGCATTGGCTTTTCCCTTGAATAAGGAAAAGTACAACGTGCCTTGGAAGCAGTCACCAGCGTGCAAGAACAAGGTTCCAACCTTCTGACGCTGGGCATCTTGTTCTATTTGTTTGAAGCGTGTTGAAATTCGAGCAAAGCCACCAGCACTGACATAAGGTTCAATGATGTGGTTGTTCATTTTAAGTGATAGCTGTAACGAGGTTGGTTCAAAGTATGAGTGGGTGTCGTTGATGTGTGCCAACACTATTTTTGTCGGCTTATTCTTTTTAGTCATATTTTCTTCTCTCTTTGTCCCTTCATACTAGGTCGAGAATCATGACAGAATCGTGAATTTTATGAAACTGCACTGCAAAAAAATACTCGAGATAGATCAAAAATCTCATTTTGCACCGTATTAATAAACAACGGGTTTTGTGACAGGTGAGCATACCGGATTTGGATTTTTCGATTATGATTAAAGATATCTGTTAGCTTTCAAATAATTAGCAGAGCCTTCCGTTAGGAGTAAGCCTATGCAACTAGAAAGAATCGAGATTTCTGGCTTTCGAGGTATCAAGCGCATGTCACTCGCGTTTGACGAGCTAACCACGCTTATTGGTGAAAATACTTGGGGTAAGTCTTCATTATTGGATGCCCTTTCCGTCATTCTGCCCTCAGACGGTGTGCCATATCACTTTGAAATGACCGATTTTCATGTCGATTACTCTGTTTCACACCCGCAGTCTCAACATCTTCAAATTGTTCTCGCTTTAAAAGCTAACGATAAGAGCGAACTTAACGCAGGTCGTTATCGCAAACTCAAACCTATTTGGGTTCAAGATGAATTTGGCGTATTTCGCATCTACTATCGCATCAGCGCGACGTTAGAACAGTATGAGACAACAACACACTATGCATTTCTTGGTTTGGACGGTAATCCGCTCAAGCTTCATCATTCAGAAAAGCTTGCTCAAGAATTAATGACCTTACATCCCGTTATCCGTTTGCGTGATGCAAGGCACTTTGATCGTCCTTTCAACGGCAAGTCCCTTAACCACAATGCTCACCTGCCGACTAATGTTCACGCAACTAATGCAAATTCAAACGGGAACGGGAACGGGAACGGGAACCATCACACGAGCAATGGCACAACAAATGGAAACGGCGCCAATAACGGTAATGGTCGACAAGCAAGAATAGAAAAACGAATAGACAACACCTGCCGCCGTCTTATGGCGATACCCGGACATGTTAATAAAGGTGAAATGCGCAGTAGCCTAGAGTCGATGCAAAGTTTGATTGAGCACTATTTTTCTTTCAAAAGTACTTCTCGTCGTAACCCTAGAAAACAGCGAGACGGATTGCTTTATTCTGCGGGTACCAATGATCAGAGTATTCATCAACTCGTCGAAGAGACCAAGAACAAACAAACTCGCTTATTATTCATGGGGTTACTTAACGCTTATCTACAAGCTAAAGGGCCAAACGACTTAAGGCGATGTGCGCGCCCTCTGTTGATCCTTGAAGATCCAGAAGGTCGATTGCACCCAACACACTTGGCAAGGGCTTGGAGCTTGATGCAGAAATTGCCCATGCAGAAAATCCTGACCACCAACAGTGGCGACCTACTTGCAGCGGTTCCACTTCAATCGATTCGTCGCTTGGTTCGTCAGTCTGACAAAACCATCGCCAATCAACTCAACATGAACCACTTCAGTAAAGACGAACTTCGACGAATTGGTTTTCATATCCGTTTCCACCGCTCAGGGGCACTGTTTGCTCGCTGTTGGCTATTAGTAGAAGGTGAAACCGAGGTTTGGTTGTTCAATGAGCTTGCCAACCAATGTGGCTATAACCTAGCAGCCGAAGGTGTGCAGATTATTGAGTTCGCTCAGTCAGGACTTAAGGCACTGATTAAGGTCGCGCAAGAGTTTGGCATCGATTGGCATGTGGTAACTGACGGCGATGCGGCGGGTAAAAAATACGCAGCAACGGTGCTATCGAAGCTTGGTAATGATCAGGAAAGACATCGACTCACGGAACTGCCAGATAAAGATATCGAGCATTACCTATATATGAATGGATTTGAGAGCTTTTTCCGTGACATGGTTAAGATTCCATACGATCACCCTATCCCTCCAAAGAAAGTGGTTGCCAAGGTATTGAAGAAACATGCAAAACCCGACCTTGCACTCGCCATTGTTTCTCATTGCGAGAATCAAGGACAAGAATGCATTCCGCTTTTATTAAGGTGGACATTAAAACGCGTGATCACCATGGCGAATGGAAATACCTAAACATAATTTGTTTTATAGATGCTATCAGTTGCTCTACTGATGAAATATTTAGCTAGTCGCCTCAACCAAAAAAGGCACACCAAGTGGTGTGCCTGTATAAATCGATATACAAATTAATTGGGGGTTATCTTGCAAGAGTTTACAGTGACTAAACTGAGGTTAGGTTAACGAATTAAGGTTAGATTAACGAATTAAGCCTTAGCTTGCTTAGTGTGTTGTTCAACCACTTCCGAAGATTGAGTCGATTTCTCGTGAAGCCATAGCCCCGTTGCTTTCATCAAGTATCCAAATACACCACCAAGCAGTAAAGATGGTACTACAAGTTGCCAATCGCCACCTGCAGCAAACGTCGCACAACAACCAATGAAGGTTCCTGGGATATAACCTAGCCACGCTTGTTTCGCTTGAATACACATAAAGAAAGCCACAATAGCGGTAATCATGTAGCCTAAAATCTCTAAACCTGCGAAGGTTGAGCTTTCGATAATCACCATTGCCCAGAATACGCCTGTCATGTTAGTCAATAAGCTACCGGCTAGTCCTTTTACGCCACCTGTTGGCGAAGCAAAATAACTGGTGCAACCTAAGAAACCTGCCCATGACAATAAGCCGAAAGAGATAGCAATCCATCCCCATAGACCTGACAAAATACCTGTTGTTAATGAAATCGCGACTAATGTACTCATACTATTTCTAAAGCCTAATTACGTAATTCATCGCAACCGGATTTAGCCTCACTTAAAATCAAGTAAGCATATTATGGGAAGAACGCCCTTTTTTAGCCGATCGCGATCACATTAATAATGTATGCGAACATGCATTTATCACCAGATAGAGACCGGAATCGCTTATCCAACACAAATAGTTATTAGTCTTTTATCAATTTATCGTTACAGAAACGATGGCTTGCCTTTCATCATGCGCTTACCTTCTCGCTTAATACACTCAGCAAGTGGGTTCTCAGACATATCTGCACGCCAAATAAAGGACAAGGTTCTTTCCATTTCAAGCTCAGGGACATTTAATGTGACCAGTTGACCAGACTCAACAAACTGTTCGACATCGAGATAAGGTAAACACGTTAAATATGGGCCGTTTGCAACCAAACTTCTTAAAACAGGAACGTGTTCATACTCTCGCCAAACATCAAGATCACCAATTAAATGGTGAATAGAGCTATCAAAAACTTTGCGAGTACCCGAACCATGTTCACGTAATACCCATTTTGCTTGTTCTAATTGCGCCAAGCTTACTCGTTCACGCTTCGCAAACGGGTGATGAGCCGATGCAACCACCGTTAAATGGTCGGTACACCACACTTCTTGGTGAACTCGGTTGTCATCACAACGACCTTCGATAACACCCAAGTCATATTGATAATCTAATACACCATCAATAACCGCATCGGTACTTTGTACGCCGAGCGAGATTCGCATCTCAGGAAAGTCGTTATCAATAATACTGATGAGATCCGGAACGAGGTGTTCCGCTGGAGTTTGGCTAGCACCTAATTTGAGTTCGCCACTCAACAAATGCTGCTCGTAAAAACCCATCTCAATTTGCTGCGCATCTTGCAGTAAACGCTTCGCTTTTGGTCTTAACCACATACCCCAATGAGTCAGGGCCATTTGCTTGCCCTGCCTTTCAAACAAAGGCCTGCCGAGCATTTTTTCCAACTGTGCAAGAGACATACTTGTTGCTGACTGAGTCAACGCCAATTTGTCTGCTGCCTGACTAACGCTCCCGGAGTCTGCTACTGCATCAAATACCGCGAGTTGCTTTAATGAATAACGCAAAATTCATCCTTAATGCTTTTAATTATTTGTGTCCTGATGCTCGTTTTTTATAAAGCCAATGAGCAATCAATTTCATTCTACGCGTAACCCAATCTATATCAATAAATTTGATGTGGTTTCTAAAAATTATCAATTTTACCTCTACCCATCAACGCCCTAATCTGGAATGGCAGGACACAACGAGCCCTGCAAAACATTACTGATTAACCATTACGGATTAACCAAGTCATTAACACTAGGAATTACACATGACGGATTGTTCAAGGGGGGGATATGGCAACCAGCACTTCTGAAAATCATCAACTGTTCTCACCAACAGAAATGATGGCGGAAGCAGAGAAGTTTGCATTAAGTAAAGCAAATAAAACCAGCAGCATGACATTGAGTTTGGCAATCATGGCTGGCGCATTCATCGGGCTTGCTTTTTTATTCTACATCACGGTAACCACGGGCAGCGCTGATGCTGGATGGGGACTGAGTCGCTTAGCCGGCGGTCTTGCCTTCAGTATGGGTTTGATCTTGATTGTGATTTGCGGTGGTGAGCTATTTACCAGCTCAGTGTTATCAAGCATCTCATGGGCTAACAAGCAAATCACCTTCACGAAGATGCTGTCTATCTGGGGCAAGGTGTATGTCGGCAACTTTATCGGTGCCATGTTCCTATTGGCTTTGGTAAGCGCAGCAGGCTTGTATCAACTGGATGGCGGCCAATGGGGCTTAAACGCTTTAAACATTGCTCAACACAAGCTACACCACACCCCAGTTCAAGCGTTTGCTTTGGGTGTGCTTTGTAACTTGTTGGTGTGTTTAGCGATTTGGTTAACGTTCAGCTCTGCTAACGCAATGACCAAAGCAATGATGACCGTGTTACCCGTTGCAATGTTCGTAAGCTCAGGCTTTGAACACTGTGTGGCGAATATGTTCATGGTTCCGCTAGGCATCACGATTCAAGCATTCGCACCAGAAAGCTTCTGGATGCAAATCGGCGCAACACCAGCCCAGTATGCAGACCTAAACGTCATGCAATTTGTCACCGCAAACTTAATACCAGTGACAATCGGCAACATCGTAGGTGGTTCAGTATTGGTCGGCTTAGCGAACTGGAGCATCTACCGTCGCCCACAACTTAAAGCAGCAAAAATTACCGCTATTACACAAACAACAGAAATTACGTCAGTTAAGGAAATTACTATGAACACAGCAACTACTATCAAGCAAATCATGAACACTCAACCAATTACACTGAGCGTAGAAATGCCAACATCAGTCGCGATTGATACACTTTTAGACGCGCAACTTGTTAGCGCTCCTGTTTGCGATGTTGAAGGTCGTCTAGTGGGTATCTTCTCTGTTCATGACGTAATGGTTGACCTTTGGTGCCAAGATTACATCCCAACTAAAGGCCAAAAAGTTGTAGACCTAATGAGCCGTGACGTTGTGGCAATCGATGCAAACGACAAGCTAGTAGACGTTGCTGAGTTCCTATGCATCGACAAAGAGCAACTGTACCCGACGACAAGCATGGGCTTCGCAACTCGCTTGACATCTCTTTCTCTAGAAGAGCGTGCAAAAGCGATGAAAGTAAGCCAACCACATATGCTTCCAGTGTTAGAAAACGGCGTAATGGTAGGTGTGTTGACTCGCATTGAAGTGATGCAAGCACTACGTCCAATCTACGGTGACCGACTAAACGTGGTTCCACAAGCTGAACTAGAAACGGCTTAACTAATCTTAAGTTGAACTATTAGGGATTAGTAGTTCAATTAGATAACTCAGTCATGGCAACGTTGACTGGCTAGAGGTAAACGGTGGCTTTTAACGTACTAAACGGTTTGACACAAAACAGACCTAAACGCGTTGCCATTTATCTCAATAAAAAAGGCGCAAAGTGAAAACTTTGCGCCTTTCTCTATTTCTAACTGTTGCTTTCTAAGTATCTATTTAACTTTTGGTGTTACATAAGAGATTGATACTAGTTAGCGATCAACAATAGCTAGATTACTTCTTTACACCTTCAACGTGTAGATCCATATCTACATAGCTTGAAGCGCCCATTACTGGAATGTTGAAGTCAGCAAGTTCTAGACGAGTTGTACCAACGAAACCTGCACGCTCACCGCCCCATGGGTCTTGACCAGCACCGATGAATTCAGCTTCGATAACGATAGGCTTAGTTACACCGTGAAGTTTAAGGTCACCCATTACTTCAAGTTTGCCGTCGCCTTTATCAACAACTTTCGTGCTGTTGAATGTCGCATCAGAGAACTTACCAGCATCGATGAAATCGCCGCTACGGATATGCTTATCACGTTCTGCGTGGTTTGAATCAAGGCTTGTAGTATCAACCGTTACGTTTACTGTAGACGCTTCAACGTTGCTTTCATCAAATGAGAAATCACCTGAGAATGTGTTAAAACGACCTTGGATAAAGCTGTAACCCAGGTGGCTAACTTTAAAGTTAACTGAAGCATGCGCACCTTTTGTATCAATCACGTAATCAGCGGCGTTCGCAGCGAAAGGCATTGCCATTGCAAATGCTAATCCTGTAGCGATAATTGACTTTTTCATTTTGAAGCTCCTATCATTTTTCGTAGCGTATCGTCTTTGTCGATAACGTGGTGTTTTATCGCCGCTAAGGCGTGCACTGATGCCATAATGATCAGTACCCATGCAGCATAGTAGTGAACCGTACCTGCGAGATCAGATTGGTTTGCAAACAGTTCGCCCATACTTGGTACAGTGAACCAATTGAATACCTCTATCCCGCGGCCATCTGATGTCGAAATCAAATAACCTGAAATAAACAAAACCGCTAAGTTGATGTACATGAAGCCGTGAGCGATCTTCGCTGCTGCAACTTCATAGCTTTTACCTTCCACTTTAGGTGACGCGGTAACTAGTTTCCAGACCAAGCGGATAACGGTAACGGCAGCCAAAAGAATGCCTACCGAGCGGTGATAGTCTGGCGCTGTTTTGTACCACTCGCTGTAGTATGAAAGATCAACCATCCACAGGCCTACACCAAATAAGCCAAATACCGCGAGAGCTGAAATCCAATGCATCGCTCTTGCTAAAGGGTTGTAATTTCTAACGTTGTTGTCCATGCATCTCTTCCGAATGTTAACGAGTAGTGTAGTTTCGAAAAGCGTACCCTACACCAAGTTGGTGTAACATATTATTTACCAAGCTTTACATTGGTAACATCATTTCAAATTAAACGAGTTATTCAAATTATTTGAACAAGTTTGGGCTAAACGTTAGATTTCAACGATTTGTTCGATCTCGTAAAGCTCATCTGAGATATCTAACATTTTACGTTCCATGACTTTTTGAGCGTCTTCTATCCCTTTGTTGTAGTAAACCGCCCCAAACTTTTTACTTATGAAATCGACCAAGAATTCTGTGTCGAACTGACCAAGCTCCACATCGAGTTCATCCTGCAGGTACTTTTGGAGCGTATGAGTAAGCTCAGACTTTTGTTTCGAATCTAATTGAATGGTCATGAATGTTTCCAAATAAAGAGTAAGTAGATCAATTGTGATTTGCTGACTAGACTATAGTCGAGGTAACTAGCTAGAATTCCTCATAATTTAGAATACAGACCTGTAGAGCGCCAGTGCTATCCATAAAATCACTCAGCAATGGTTAATTTTGATATAGAGATCAAGAACTCGCACTTTGACGATAGGTAACGGAACCGCAATTACCGTACTATTGCCCATCAATAAGATAGTAGCTGTGTATAAGGGACTTCATTGTTATTAGATCTAGTGATTAAAAGCGTTAATCAATTTCAAGACGATTGCCTAAAGCTCTGTGAACGCCACTACCCTACTGTACACAATCAAGGGATCAGTGAGCACCATATAGGTAAGGCATTTGCCCGCCGAATGGAGCACACCTTCGTTAGCTTTAATCATGCAAGCAACATCAGCCCACTTGAAATGCTTTCCTCTAGAGAAACGCCTCGACACTTCCGAATATCTTCCGAAATCGGTACCGTTTGGATGATCAGTCATCATATGGTGAGCGCCGGGAAAACCTGTCGTAGAAAGTTAATGTTGGACATCCATAATTGGCAACAAGAGTATGGATTTTCCATTCAACCCAATGACGTTTTGATCATTGTCTCCGACCATTGGATTAGCCGAAGTAAAAACAGTGGTGAATTATTGCATTGGTGGATGGGTGAACTCCCAGACGAGATCACGGAATATAGCCAACAAGGTATCACGCTAAGAGAGAGTGATTCTCAATTCGCTACTGACTTAAATAATAATTTTAAAATCAGCCCTTGCTTCATTAAATTTGGACACCCTTTAAAGCGGTCAGGAAATCAACAACTGGTTCGTAAATACCTGCAACTTTACGCAGTACTTCAATGGCAGTAAGAATACGGGTCAACTTTTTTAATCAGTCTTGAAAGTAAATAGTTAGACCTCCATCCCAATATTTTATAAAACCCAACTCAAGCCCTACCCAATAATCAATCAAAATTTATCTTCGATAAAATAATAACTTATCAGCTCATCGTTCATATTTTGAGAAGTAGATATCATTTATATGCAAACAGAGTTGTTTGTTAATAATGTAACTTTGACATTCCCCCATAACCTGAGGCTTTATCCTTACTTTCACCTGGTGTATTAGCGTTGAAAGCTTATATTGATTGGTGTTGATATGAGATAGATTACTCAGAGATTAAATTCACAATAGTCATTATTAATGGTGAATGATAAGTAATTTTAATGACTAATATCAATTATCATGCTGTTTTTTCGTTAATTATATTTATTTAAATATTGACTCTACAAATGAGTTTTATTAATTGACAATTTACTTACACCTGTCAATATTGTGACAGCCGCGACATGTACGTCCGCCATTGAATAAGCCCTCTTTACTAGCGACTATGATTTTATCAGACAGAAGTGAATTTATTAGCTGTATATCCGTAGATGCTGATATGCAGTTTATTGCGAAATACCAAGACCTGACGCTTAGGAGCGTCTATCAACCTATATTCGACTCTTCTATGACTCAAATAGGTGTTGAGGCTTTGGTGCGCATTTCAAATAACAAAGGTGATATTGTTCGTCCTGATCACTTCTTCCATTCCGACGAAACCTCAAGCACAGACAAAATCAATGTAGAGAGGTTGAGTCGAGCGATTCATATCCGTAACTTCGCACAATCGACAATCCGTCATTTACATCTATTTTTGAACGTTCTTCCAAACGTTGGTGAGTTGTTTGCTGCAGAAAAGGTCAGCGATAGCTTGTTAGCTAAACGCCTTCACGAGCTTAACCTTTCATGCGAACAGATAGTGATGGAGTTGGTCGAGCTTAATGTAGAGAGTGAAGAGCGTTTGAAAGATGCCGCTCTTTCTCTTGCGGATAATGGCTTTCAAATAGCGGTCGATGATTTTGGAACACAAGCATCAACCGAACAACGCGTTCGTCACATTAACCCTCATATCATCAAGATAGACCGCTCGGTTATGTTGGACTTTGAACAAGGCGACACTCGAGAAATGGAGTTAGTACTTGATCTTGCAAACCAAATTGGCGCAAAGACAGTGATTGAAGGTATTGAAACCCAACAACAACTCGAAGCGATGCAGGGCTTAGGCTTCAATATGTATCAAGGCTACCACTTAGCCATGCCAAAGCCGATTGAGTTAGACATACGGCTAGCAATTTAGAATCGCCCTATTGTTCTTAAAGCCGCTTGCCCATTGAGTAGCGGATTTTTTAATGCTTGCCTATTCGTACCCTCTTACCGCTCTCACGTGTCAACACATTTCAGGACGGGACAACACGCATAAAAAACCCAGTCAAATTTGACTGGGCTGGCTTAAAAGAATCTGTTTTATATCATTCCCTAATAACCCGCAGTGGACGGTTTGATTCTATATAAAATAGCGAACATCACCGGTACTACTATTAGCGTTAGTACGGTAGCAAAGCCTAAGCCTGCCATGATGGTAATCGCCATCGAGCCGAAAAATGCATCGAATACCAAAGGAATCATACCCAAGATAGTCGTTAATGCTGCCATAGATACCGGTCGTACACGACTAATCGCACTGTCGACAACCGCTAAATATGGGTCTTTACCTGTTGATAGCTCACTGTTGATTTGGTCAAGCAGTACAATGCCATTCTTCAAAATCATGCCGCTTAGACTCAATAAGCCAAGGAACGCTGTGAAGCTGAATGGCATATTGGTACCTAACAGACCAATTGAAACACCAATGATAGAGAGTGGAACCGTAAACCAAATCACAAGCGGCTTACGAACCGAGTTAAACAGAAGCATCGTGATGATAAACATCAGCAAGTAACCCATTGGCAGTGAGCCAAACAGAGATTCTTGCGCATCTTTAGAGCTTTCGTACTCACCACCCCAGCTAATGCTGTAGCCTTCTGGTAAATCTAATGCTTCTACCTTTGGTTTCACACGAGCAAACAGACTCGCTGGCGTTTCATCACCAAGAACATCGTGGTCAGCCAATACTGTTAGCGTACGTTTTCTGTCGCGACGCTGAATCAGTGGCTCAGACCATTGAAGCTCTACGCCATCAATCACTTGCTCAACTGGGATGTAAGTTTGTAGTGATGGGCTCCAAATCTTCACATTGTTTAGCGATTCGAAATCAAAACGCTCTTCTTCCGGTAAACGCGCCACGATAGGTAACATATGAGTACCATCACGCAGTAGGCCGATGTTGTAACCGCCAAACGCCATCTGTAATGTCTCAGACAAGTCAGTTTTTGAAATGCCTAGGCGACGAGCCTTAGATTCGTTGAACAGTGGTACAAGTTCTTTAGTGCGTTCACGCCAGTCATGACGAACATTTCGAGAGCCTGGATCGGCAAGCAAGATGTCTTCGACTTCAACTGCAATGTTACGCAGTACTTGTGGATCGGCACCGATAATACGCGCTTCAATTTTTGAAGCGGGTGACGGACCAAACTCAATCAACTTGAACTGGAACGTTGGTTGCTCAAATTCGTTCGCTAAGTCTTTGTCTAGCGCCGCTAGAGCCTTAAACATAGTGTCGCGGTCAGTGGTTCTTACTTGTAACTGGGCGTACGCTTCGTAGCTTTTCTCTGGTTGGTAAGTCAGTGCGAAACGTTGCATGCCCTGCCCAACCGTTGTCGTTACAAACTCCACGTCGTCTTGCTGGCGAATGTAGCTTTCAACTTTTTCTGTCTGCTTGATCGTTTCACGAACATCGGTGCCTTCTGGCATCCACATGTCTACGTAAAACATTGGGGTATTTGACGGCGGGAAGAACTGCTGCTTCACCATACCAAAACCGACGACAGAAACTGCTAATAGAGCGACCATACTAACTACAGTAAGCCATCTAAATCGAAGTGCTACTTTCAGACACGCACCGAATACCACAAACAGGATGCCTTTGTATGGGTCTTCGTTCTCATCAACCTTGTCTTCTTCTTTAAGCAACATCTCGGCAAGGAATGGCGTTAGTGTTAGTGCAGTTACCCAACTCAAAAACAGTGAGAAACACAGTACCCAAAACAGTGAACCCATGAATTCGCCTGTCGCATCCTTCGACAAACCAATCGGTGCAAACGCTGTGATAGCGATAATGGTCGCACCTAACAGTGGCCATTGTGTTTGCTTGACGATGTCTTTCGCTGCTTGAAGCTTGGTTTTGCCTTTCTTCAAGCCCACCAAAATACCTTCAACGACAACAATCGCATTATCCACCAGCATACCCAGCGCGATGATCAGTGCCCCCAGAGAGATGCGGTGCAGTTCAACATCGTTGTAATCCATCAGGATGAAGGTACCGAATACCGTCAATAGAAGAACCAAACCGATGATCAAACCACTGCGTAAGCCCATTGCGAACAACAATACAATGATAACGATGGCTACCGCTTCAACTAGGCTGATTAAGAAGTCAGCCACAGATTTGTCTACTTCTTGCGCTTGGTTGTAGAAGTAATTCAGTTCTACACCCGCTGGCTTAATGCTTTCTAGGCGATCCAGTTCCGCATCCAGTGCTTTACCAATCTCAACCACGTTTACACCAGAAGAGAACGCAATACCCAAGTTGATTGCTGGTTTACCGTTGTACGTTAATACATTGCCCGGCTTTTCTTGAATGCCACGAGTTACTTCAGCGACATCTTTCAAGCGAATCAGGTTACCTGTATCGCGACCATGAATGATCAGGTTTTCTAGTTCTTCAACCGTGCTTAAGGTGCCGTTTGGCTTGATCGTAAGGCTTTGACCATTCAGCATCACCTCGCCTGCCGATACCACACTGTTTTGCTGTGCTAGCAGTGACGTAACCGTCGACATATCTAGGTTCAATGCGGCTAAGCGTTCCAGTGACATCTCAACAAACAGTTGTTCTTGTTGGTCACCTGCAATGCTTACTTTACCGACACCGTCGACCAGTTCGATTTCACGCGTTAGGTAATCTGCGTACTGTTTGAGCTCAACGTAATCGTAACCATCACCGGTCAGCATGATCATCACACCAAACACATCACCAAAATCATCGATGATCTGAACGGAATTTACACCACTTGGCAGTGTTGGTTGTAGATCGTTGATCTTACGGCGCATTTCATCCCAGATCTGAGGCAGTTCGTCTGGACCGTAGTCCATCTTCATACTGACCATAATTTGGGACATACCGTTCGATGATGTCGAGGTAATCTTGTCGATGTACGGAAGCTGTCTTATCTCTTTTTCTAGTGGGTAAGTCAGCTCTTCTTCAACTTCCATTGACGTAGCGCCAGGGTAAGTTGAAATAATCATTGCATCTTTAATGGTAAAAGCTGGGTCTTCTAAACGGGATAGATTACCAAAAGACGTCACACCGCCAATGGCCAAAATGACTAGAAACAGCCAGCTGATTACTTTGTTCTTTATTGAATATTCTGCGATGTTCATTCTGCTTTTCCTGACAATTGGATTCCGTCACGGAGTTTTCTTAAATTCGAATTTACGAGTAGCTCACCTTGCTCAACACCATGAGCGATTAATGCGCCTTGGCCACTGATCTTGTCGACTTCTACTTCGCTTTTGAATGCTTGTCCGTCTTCCATTTTCCACACATAGAACTGATTCGCTTCAGAGCCCGCTTCTAGTGTTGTCATTGGTAACTGATAGCCTTGAACATCGCTCAGGCCCGCTTTCGCCATATCTACATTGACCGTAACGCTCGTGCCCGGCAGAATTTCACTTTCAGGCTGCTGCATCTGCATCCAAAACTCGTAAGTACGGGATTGTGGGTGCAGTTCACTGGTGTGTTCTAGATACGTCAGTGGATATTGGCCTGTGTGACCGCCAAAGTTCGCCTCAGGACGATAGCTATTTGAACGCATGTCTGGGCTAATTGATGCCAAGATCGAGTCTGATACTTGAATTCGCACATACACTTTGTCGTTCTGGTACACACTCAGTAGTGTTTCTCCAGGCGTCGTATTTTCGAATCGTTGCTTATCGACAGTTGAGACTGTTCCGGAGAATGGCGCAAGAAGCTCTGTGTAACTTAGCTTGCGTTTTGCCGCCGCCAAATTCGCCGATGCGAGCTTGTAGTTAGCCGTCAGTTGGTCGAGTTCTGATTGCGATAACATTTCGCTGCCAAACATCTCAGTACCACGGGCCAACTGTTTGCTCGCCAGTTTGAATTGAGATTGAGCATCAGTCAGATCTTGGACGTACGTTGCATTATCTAAGGTGGCTAATAACTGCCCTTTTTCGACGTTATCGCCCGCTTCGACTAGTACTTGTTGAATCTCGCCTGCTAGCTTAAATGCCAAGGGAGTCAATTCAGCTGGCATCACCTGTCCATTAAAACTTCTGAACTGATTAGTCAGCGGTGCGCCAACTTCAAAGGTAGAAACCAACAAAGGCGGTTGTTCACGGTGTACAGCTTCATTGTTACAGGCTTGAAGTAACAGAGCCGACGCGACAACAACTGATAATTTTGAAAGGTTCATTAAATACCGCCCTCACGAAGCCAAGCTTTTACTTGTTGTCCGTCTGATAACACATCCACACCCGCTTCAACGATAAGGTCACCAGACGACAATCCGTCGATAACCTTGCCTTGCTCATCAAGAAGGACTTGTACTTTAGAAATCAGTTGAGAGTCAGGGTTATAACGCCATAGTTCACCATGGGCTACGTCTTTGTTTAACCAAGCTGAATCCACAATACCAATGCCGTAGTCAGATTTACTTTTCTGAACTTCAACTTGCGCTGTCATACCAGAAAGTAGATTGATGCCTTCTGGCTTTTCGATAGACACAACCGCTTGGTAGCTGTTGGTATCTTCATCTGGTTGCGTTGAGATTTCTTTAAAGCGAGTCGGGATACGAATGCCGCGGTGGCTGTCCATCACAACCCACATGTTTGAGCTCGTTAGGTCTTGAATAGAACGGTCTTCAAGCTTTGATACTGGAATTGAAAACGTCACATCCATTTCACTGTGATTCAAAATATTCAGTACAGGCTGCTTTTCTGCGATCAATTGATATTGCTTTCCAAACACCATCGATACCACGCCATCGAATGGAGCAACTAAGGTAGTGTAGCCAAGGTTTGTTTTTGCTTGGTCCAACTCAACTTCAGCGGCAGTAAAGGTGTTTACGGCTTGGTCGTAGTAATCGGTACTGACCAGTTTTTTCGCATACAACTCAGAAGCTTGTTTGTATTGGCTGTTCGCCAGATCAAATTTAGCTTGGGCTGCGTCAACGGCAATACGGTAATCCGTCGCGTCTAATACGGCTAACACCTGACCTTTCTTCACTTCTTGTCCCATACGAACATCGAAGGTTTCTATATCTCCACCCACTTGGAAAGAAAGTGCCGCACGGTCGGTTGCATCAACCTTTGCAATGAAGCTATCGAGATCAATATCAGTCTGTTGTGGGATTTCGAACAGCTTGACTGGCTTGATTACCTGCACATTTTCCTCTGACTGAACTTTGTCACATCCAGTTAGAGAGCCTGCGAGCAATAGTGCTGCAATAACAGCTCCCATGCGCTTGCTCGATATGGCATTGATAGACAAATTGAACTGCATGATGCCTCTCCGTTTAATTATTATGATTTATTACACAGGTGGGCAGTATATTTAATATTAAATAATTCTCAAGATTTACTTTCCACTTGTGCAGTATTTTTTATTTCAGTAAAAACAGTGTAGAATGTTGTAATCAGGTAATTATGTGAAATGAAGATGACCGAAAAGAAGCAAGGTAGAAGAAGTGCAAAAGACGCCGAAGAGACGCGTTTTTTGATCATGAGCGTTGCCGCAGACATGTTCTGTGACTTTGGCTACGATCGTGTATCACTGCGAAACATCAGTGAAAAGGCAGGCGTCTCGCATAGCCTTATCCGCCACCACTTTGGTAGCAAAGAAAAGATTTGGCATGCAATAAGTGATTGTTTACACGATTATTTTCAGTCTTACATCAGTAAGATTATGGAAGAGCTGCCAAAAGATGTTGCGCCAAATATCGCTATCTACCTGTTTAGCATGCGTCTGTTCACCAACATGATTCACTCACGTAGGCCAATGCAGCTTATTTCAGACTCTGTTCGCCAAGAAGACAACCTAGTTGATTACTTCATCGACAATGTCGGCGATGTTGAAAAAGAGATTAACGGGCTTGCCGCTGAGTACAATGCAGCTAACCCAGACAAAATGATCAACATTTACGAAGTTAAATGGCAAATGATCATGTACGCAAACGGCGCTGTATGCCTCACTCCCTTTATGGAAAGCACTTGGAATGAAGGTGATATGGTCACCTCACCCGAAGACGCCCTACTTAAGCATTGGCAGCTTTTCAACACGCAGATGGTCAGCAAGTTCAATATTGATGAAGAGTGGGCTCTAAATCCAACCTCGATTGAAGAGCTGATTTATGAAGTGCCATGTGAATGGAAGTGTAACCAGGAACATAAAGCTTAATCGGGTTCATAACCATTATGAGCTTATAAGATACAAAAACGCGCCGTTACAGAAGTCACTGTAAC